>QIDY01000407.1 GCA_003228495.1 Nitrospirota bacterium | reverse complement strand
CCACTCATCAAATTTCTCGGCTATTTCTGGGGACCGATTCCCTGGATGATCGAAATTGCCGCAATCCTGTCTGCCGTAGTCCAGCATTGGGTGGATTTCACCATTATTGTCGTGCTGTTAATGGTCAACGCGGTCATCGGGTTTTATGAGGAATACAAAGCAGACAATGCCATTCAACTCTTGAAACAAAAACTCGCGCTCATGGCACGAGTCCGTCGGACTGGTCAATGGGTAACCATTCCGGCGGATCAATTAGTGCCTGGTGATCTGGTCCGCATCCGCCTGGGCGATATCATCCCCGCGGATCTCAAGTTACTACAGGGCGATTACCTTGAAGTGGATCAATCCGCACTGACGGGTGAATCCTTGCCGGTAGAACGGCAGGTGAACGATATCGTGTACTCTGGTTCGGTGGCCGGCAAGGGTGAGATGAATGGTGTGGTGGTCGCCACCGGGATGCAGACCTATTTGGGCAAAACGGCCAAGCTCGTCCAGGAAACCCAGGTACGGAGTCATTATCAAGAAGCGGTTTTAAAGATAGGCCATTTTCTGATTGTCTCAACCCTTGTGTTGGTCGGATTAATTATCCTCACGGCGATGTTCCGGGGGGACCCAATGGTGGAAACCCTCCAGTTCGCCTTGATCCTGACCGTGGCCGCTATTCCTGTGGCTCTACCTGCCGTTCTCTCGGTCACGATGGCGGTGGGTGCTGTTCGATTAGCCCGGCACAAAGCCATTGTCAGTCGCTTGGTGTCGATTGAAGAGATGGCCGGAATGGATGTGCTGTGTTCGGATAAGACCGGGACGCTAACCCAGAATTGTCTCGTCCTTGGTGAGCCGATTGTATTTGATGACTTGTCTGAATCAGCTCTCATTCGGTATGCCGCCCTCGCCTCACGATCCGAGGACCATGATCCAATTGACCAAGCCATTTTCGAACGGATGGACGCCGCGAGCCTCGACGACTGTGTGATAGAAAAGTTCATCCCCTTTGATCCGGTCATCAAACGGACAGAGGCAACGGTGGTTTCCGGCCAGGAGCAGTTTAAGGTCGCGAAAGGTGCGCCTCAGGTCATCTTGGAGCTCAGCGATAATCGTGAACAACTGGAGGCTCAGGTCAATCAACGGGTGAATGAACTTGCCGCTCGTGGCTATCGAACGCTGGGAGTCGCCAAAACAGATAAAGCCGGACAATGGCGCTTTCTTGGCCTGTTGCCTTTGTTGGATCCACCTCGTGAGGATTCGGCGGCAATGATTGATGCTGCACAACAGCAGGGTGTTTCCATTAAAATGGTCACGGGAGACCACTTGGCCATCGCAAAGGAAATTGCGGGCCAACTTCATCTTGGCCAAAACATTCTGACGGCAGAAGCCTTATTTCAACAAGAAAAACAGATGGATGATAAAGAGATTGAGGCAACAGATGGGTTCGCGCAAGTCTTTCCTGAGCATAAGTATCATATTGTCGAATCTCTTCAGAAACTCGGGCATTTTGTGGGCATGACCGGAGATGGTGTCAACGATGCACCTGCCCTCAAAAAAGCCGATGTGGGAATTGCCGTATCCGGGGCCACGGATGCCGCGCGAAGCGCCGCGGATCTGGTGCTGACTGCGCCAGGCCTTTCGGTCATTATTGAGGCAATCAAAGAAAGCCGGATGATTTTTGAACGGATGAACTCGTACGCCATTTATCGTATCGCCGAGACCATTCGTGTCCTACTTTTCATGACCTTAGCCATCATGGTGTTCAATTTCTATCCTGTCACAGCGGTCATGATTATTCTCCTTGCCCTCCTCAACGATGGCCCCATCATGATGATTGCCTACGACAATGCCAAACTTCTGGATCGCCCTGTTGTCTGGAATATGCACAAAGTACTGACCATTTCTATCACTTTGGGAGTACTCGGAGTGTTCTCGTCTTTTGGATTATTTTGGATTGGTGAAGAAGTGTTTCACTTGGATCGGGCAACCGTCCAAACCCTGATGTTCTTAAAATTGACTGTGGCCGGTCATATGACGATTTATCTGACCCGAGCGGGCGAGCATCATTTTTGGATCAGACCATTTCCCTCTGCGAAATTATTCTGGACGTGTGAACTCACTCAAATTGCGGCCACCGTTTTTGCCGTGTATGGCATCTTTATGAATCCAATTGGGTGGAAACTGGCCGGCTTCATTTGGGCGTATGCCCTGATCTGGTTTGTGTTCAACGACTTTGTCAAAGGCAAAGTTTATCACTTAATCACTCACCGGGCCCTTCGAGAGCGGCAACACCTTGAGCGGATTGCGACCCCCTTGCAACCGTGATAATGGAAGCACTGAAAACAATCCCGATGTTATTCCTCTCCAGATATTTATGACACGTCTGGGAGAAATTCGCCGTATTTTATTGTGGGTCCTCTTGCTCAACGTCTTCGTGGCTGCCGCGAAATGGGTTTATGGAGTTACAACCCAATCGCTTGCCATGCAGGCCGATGGGTTGCATTCATTTTTCGATGGCCTATCGAACGTCGTTGGATTGTTGGGACTCTGGTTGGCTTCCCCGCTTCCTGATGCCAATCATCCTTATGGTCATAAAAAGTTTGAGACGTTAGCAGCCGGGGCTATCGGTGGTTTTTTGGTTATTACGTGTGCCTACCTCCTCTGGAAAGCGTACCGATCATGGACGATGGACCTGCACCCTCAAGTCACCAATATTAGTTTCATGATCATGTTTATCACCATGGGCATTAATATATTGGTGACGAAATGGGAACGAAACAAAGGTAAAGAATTGAAAAGTGATATTCTCAAGGCGGACTCGTATCACACGGCCAGTGATGTACTCACATCTTTGTCAGTTCTGGCAGGACTCTTCGCCATTCAAGCGGGCTATCCATTCATTGATCCGTTAGTGGCCATCGTCATCGCTGGCGTCATCGCCTGGACCGCTATCATCGTGCTCAGAGACGTGTTGTCGTCATTAACGGATCGGATCCGATTAGACCCTCAAGACATTCGAACAGCGGTAATGACCATCCCCGGCATTCAAAACTGCCATGAAATTCGAACACGCGGCCTGTCTAATCATGTGTTCGTCGACCTCTCCATCCATGTGGATCCAACATGGTCTGTAGAGCAAGCCCATACCCTAGCCACCAGAATAGAATCTTTTCTCATGGATCATTTTGATCCCATTGAAGATGTGGTGGTCCATATCGAGCCGGAAGGGCACTCGGCCATGGAATCCACAGAGTCAGTACCGATTACGCCGAATACGCAGGGAGGGAAATGATAAAAGTCGTGGCTTGACCGGGAACACTGTTCACACGAATCGTCCCGTTATGTTCTTGAATAATGCCATGGACCACGGTTAAGCCTAGGCCTGTACCTTCGCCAATGGACTTGGTGGTAAAGAAGGGATCGAAAATTTTTGATATCTGATCTTCGGGAATGCCGAGCCCGGTATCTTGCACCCTGAGTTCGATCGTGTCTCCCTTTGGGCGAAGCGTAAGGGTGAGCGTTCCGCCTTCGGACATGGCCTGACAGGCATTCAAAATCAAATTCAAGAGAACCTGGCTCATGTGATCGGAATCGGCCAGCACCTGAGGGAGATCGGGAGAATATTCTTTGATCACTTGAATATCATGGCTTTTGAATTTCTCCTGCAGCATATCGAGCACACTTCCAACAATCCCGACTAGATCAACACCATGCTGTTCAGACGGGCGTTTCCGGGCAAAGCTTAACAATTGATTCATGATTTTCGTAATGCGCTCTACTTGAGTAACAATGGTTTCTAATCCCCGCTTCGTCGATTCATCCTTGGATTTGCGCATCAACAATTCTGCTCGGCCCAATATCACATTCATCGGGGTCCCAATTTCATGGGCCATGCCGGATGCCAACGTCCCAAGTTCAGCCAGCCGCTCGGTTTTCCGCAACTGCGCTTCTAAAGCGCGCTGTTGAGTCATACCGACAATTCGTTGAGAGATGTCTCTAAGAATCACCGTCATCCATCGTTTCCCTAACCGTTCCACCTTAGAAATTGAAGCTTCCATAGGAAATGTTTCACCTGAGTATCGCAGACCGGAAATCTCCCGATACATTCCCATTCGACGGTAGGTTTCCCCGCTTTCGGCGAAGTGACAAAGATGCTCATGATGGGTCGGTCTAATAGATTCAGGAATGAATTGATCCAGCGGTTTTCCAAGAGCGTCGGAAGCCGAACATTGAAAAATCTCTTCGGCTGCGGCATTAAAAAGTACAATGTTGTGATCGTCATCAATCGTAATAATGCCATCCATGGCCGAATGAATGATGCTGGCCAGTTGTCGTTCCAAGGCTTCGAAACCCTCCTGTGTGTCTTGGTGCATCGTTTTCGCAGCACGTAACTCAGCCACCTCTTGGCGAAGCGCAAGGAGTTCCTGCTCGAGTTTTTGCTGTGGTGCGGACGGATCGTTGATCATATAATTGACACCTCGTAAGGAGTGAGGAATTAGTAGTAAGTAGTGAGAAAAAAGGAAACAAAAGAAAGAAATCCCTAGCTCCTGACTCTCTTACTATTCACGCCTTATTCCTTACTTGTTCCATTCTCCATTTCGGCAAGCTTGCGATACAGCGTCTTTCGATCAATACCTAATACATGAGCCGTTTGATATTTATTCCCACCCAGTTTCTCTAACACCCGACGGATGTAGGACTTTTCTACTTGGCCTAGGGGAAGAATCTGCTCAACCGCATCTTCAATGAATTGTCCCTCCCCTTGAATATTTTGAATGTTGGGAGGCAAATCTTCCAAAGAAATTATGGGTCCCTG
>QIDY01000293.1 GCA_003228495.1 Nitrospirota bacterium | reverse complement strand
ACCGTAGTCGTCAGGTCGGACATACGGATTGGACGACATGATCGCATTCGGCAAGTACGGCGTTGCTTCCGTACCTTCTCTATGCGAAATGAAGTTTTCTCCGTACTCAATACATTCCGGCTCAACCCGGTAGTTTTCATAACGACCGGTACGAGTCCATTGTGGCTTGGATTCGTTGGTTTCTTCCCAGAATGGTTGGCGTGGATACGTTCTACACATAACCATCCAACCTTTTTCTGACTTCAACATTGTGTCCACGCTGTAGCCGTAGGCTGTGCAGCTTGCATCTAACAACCGCTGCACATACACGTCAACCCGGTTGTCATAGACAAATTTGAAGTAATCCCGGAACCGCCCGTCGCCCGTCATTTCGGTCAACTTGGCAGCCACCCCAGCCACGGTATCCAGATCGTTCCGTGTGTCATACAAAGGCCGAATGCCGCCCTTCCACACTTGGAACCATGGATTTGATACCGTTGCGGTATGTTCAGGATAGGTGAATTCCATCCAGGTGTTCACCCCAAACGCCACGTCATTGTGGTTGACGTCAGAGGTCATTTCCACATCTTGCGTGACCAACGTTTCAATATGCGGATCAACGTTCTTCACCATGTCATAATGGTGTTTCGCGTTGTTCAACACGTTCACGTTGGCAACCCACCGGAATTTACTCGGGGTCGGCATATGCGTCTTCCCGGTAAACACCCGACGACCATACTTCGGCGTGTTCACAATTAACGCCGTATCACCGTGGTTCCAGTAAGCAACCTCTTCCCCATAGTAATATCCCTTGACGTTGATTTCTTTGCCATGGGCATTCGGGTCAGTGGTGATTTTGAATGGATTTTCGGCCGTATGCGTACCCAAACCACCACCACTCCACGGAGTGGCTGCCCAAATCCCCGCTTTGTAGTTACCAGCCCAGGTGTGCTGCCCGGTTCCGAATTTCCCGACGTTACCAGTGATAATCAACACCATCGCCGCACCGCGACCAATAATGGTTTGGTGGAAGTAATGGTTTGTTCCTTCCCCGTTGTGAATAGCAGCAGGCTTGATCGTGCCCGAATCACGCGCCCACCGCACAATCAGGTCCTTTGGACACCGGTTAATTTGATGCACGGTATCCAAGTCATAGTCCTGCAAATGCACATTATACATCTGCATGACCGGCATGACGTCCACTTCCCGGCCGTTCAACAACTTGACGCGATAGGTTCCCGTCAAGGCTGAATCGATACCGCTCTTTCGGTAATGCCAACCCACCAATTCCCGATGCATCGGCACCGCTTGGTTTTTGTTGCGATCCCAGACCATGAAGCCGCCGAGACGGGCGATCTTGGAAGGATTCAAGGTTTGCACTTTGCCCGAATAGCTCTTGGAGAAATCCGGGAATGCATAGTCTTTAATGCATTCACGTGGATCCAAGTATTGCAGCGTATCCGTCCGTACCAACAATGGCATGTCCGTGTACGCTTGGCAGAAGTCATGGTCATACATGTTCTCATCAAAGATGATCTTACATGCTCCCATGAACAAAGCCCCGTCTGTTTCCGGCCGAACCGGCATCCAGTAGTCGGCCCGATAAGCCGTCGGGTTGTATTCCGGCGTGATCACGACCACCCGGGCGCCCCGCTCAATGCTCTCGAGCTTCCAGTGCGCTTCCGGCATCTTGTTTTCCACGAAGTTTTTCCCCCAGCTGGTGTTCAGCTTGGAGAACCGCATGTCGTTCATGTCGATATCAGAAGTCTGTACCCCTGACCAGAATGGATGCGCCGGGTTTTGGTCACCGTGCCACGTATAGTTCGACCAATACCGACCCCCTTGGGCTTGGGATGGCTTCACTTTCCGAATGTACGTATCCAACAAGGCGCCGCAGCCTCCGTTCATCCTGGTGATCCCCATTTTCCCAATAACACCAAGGATGGGCATACCTGCCCGGAACTTAAAGGTCCGCGTAGCGGCCCCCTTGGTCATTTCAATCATTTCCGGTGGATAACCCTGCTCCCGTAACCGACGGGCACCGGCTTCTCCACTATACCGCTCAGCAATGATGATCATGGCTTTGGCTAAGTACGTAAATGCTGTGTCCCAGGACACACGCAACATGTCATCCAAATACCGAGCATTGAATTTGTACTTCGTCATGACCGTCGGCGTGAACTCCGGGCTTTTATCATCCATCCAAGCTTTCCAGCCCCGTCGCATCAACGGCCCTTTTAGCCGATAGGGACCATACACCCGCCGATGCATCGTGTAGCCCTTCAAACACATCCGTGGATTATGAGCAAATGTCCCACGGTTGCCATATAAATCTTCGTAGGTTTGGTGGTCGTAGTTTTGCTCCACCCGCATGACCACCCCGTTACGCACAAAAGACCGCACCCGACAGGCATGCGTGTCATTCGGCGAACACACCCAGGTAAACGAGCTGTCATACCGATATTGATCGTGATAGACCCGCTCCCATGAGCGGTCCGGATACTCCCCAAGGGGATTGCCCACTTCGATGACCGGCTGCAACGCTGTCAAGGCCAAGGCCTTATCCGCCAACGCTACTGCCGCCACGGTCCCCGCTGAGACCTTTAAAAATTGACGTCTAGAAAGAAACATTGCTTACACCTCCTAAGTAAGTGCAGGACATAAAGTCCATGAATTCATTCATAAAACCGGACGAAAAATTAATAATCACCCCCCTTTCCCTATGAATTTTTTGATGAAATTGACTCATATTCACAAAACAAATTTACAGTGCTACAAAGACATTACTCAAGCAAAAATCAATCCTTTTTTGGCCTGATTTATAAATAATAAGATATTGAAAAACAAAAGAAAATTCCATTTGAATTAATTCCGTAAAAGTTCATTTGATTCCTATTGGTAACATGAAATTTAGATGAGACCTCATACTTGCCTGAATGAAATGGTTGATATGACTAATTACTTGTTTTTATTGGTTTATTTACTCATTAGTTGAAAAGTAATAGGGCTTGATACCTTTTGGTAGCAATCCAGGCAGAAGGTAACATTATCTGAGCTTATTGAGTTGCAGTTAGCTTAACGCGCTGTCGAGATTCCGACTCGCTGACAAAAGAGGCTAATAGGGCAGGAACTACACCGAGGAGAGATTGGCGTGCATTGGTTTTGTCCAAAAGGCACCAATAGGCTATTGAATGTGATCCAATGTTTTTTGGGAAGTTGTTGCCGCAGGACGCATTCGGTTTCATCTGGAGTTTTGGTAGCCACATACCCTAAGCGGTTACAAATGCGGTGGACATGAACATCCACACAAATTCCCGGCTTTTTATACCCCACGGTTCTCACCAAGTTGGCCGTTTTACGTCCGACACCCGGCAATCTTACTAAGGCTTCGATGGTATCAGGCACTTTTCCTTGAAATTCTTGACAAATCTGTATCGACACCTCACGGATTTGCTTAGCCTTCGTTCGATAAAACCCAACTGGGAATATGGCTTTCTCTATTCTTTTGACCTTCATGTTGGCCATCGAAAATGGATCCGCTGACAGGGCAAACAACCGTGCGCTGGCCTCGGCGGTTGTTTGATCACGAGTCCGTAAACTTAAAATACAGGCGACAAGGATTTTAAAAGGATCAGGCCCACCCTCCGCCAGCCGTGCCATAACTGGAACATCCCACTGCTGAATGGACTCCTTGACCAAACGCAGGACGATATGGATATCGTCACCCTGCATAGTATTTGTTGATGTGGCGAAAGGAAATAATGTTCGAGAAACGGAAGGAAGGAATTCGAGGTAGAGTTACCTGATTAAAACGTGCGATGCTTGGACAACCACTTTTGCCGACGTCGGGCCGCTTCTCGCTCCTTAGCCTTTTTCTTCACACTCGGTTTTTCATAGAAACGGCGTCGTTTTAATTCTCGAAATAATCCATCAGCAGCCAATTTCTTTTTGGCAACCTTTAAAGCTTTTTCTACATTATTATTAATGACTCGTACTTCCACAGTTCCCTCAAAGTTTGATGTAAAATTTATTGATAATTGACCAATTTTCTAGTTCCAAGCTCCATAACTTTATCATGTGCTCCTGACCTAAGCAAGATCGATATAAAAAAACAATGAAATTTTTTATTTTTAAAATCAACAACTTACAAATACCTTACGCTATTTCAACTAGGTCTATGGTCGCTTTTAAGCATCTTTTAATGCTGCAATGATATCGAGCACCATTTTCTTGCCATCTCCAAATAACATCAAAGAATTGTCCAATGAAAACAAAGGGTTAGGTATTCCAGCAAACCCTGGACTGAGGCTTCGCTTAATAATGACGACAGTTTTGGCTTTATCCACGTCAATTATTGGCATCCCTGCGATTGGACTACTTGGGTCGGTCCTGGCCATGGGATTCACGACATCATTGGCTCCAATAACCAACGCAACGTCAACTTGGTCAATATCCTGATTACTTTCGTCCATATCTCGCAACGCCTCATAGGGGACGTCAGCTTCAGCAAGTAAGACATTCATATGCCCGGGCATTCGTCCCGCCACAGGGTGGACAGCATACTCGACTGTGGCTCCACGACTTTCTAAGAGTGCTGCCAAACTGGCAACCGGATGCTGGGCTTGAGAAACAGCCATCCCATAACCTGGAATAATCGACACGCGCCGTGCCGTCTCAAATAACAACGCGACTTCTTCTGGTGATGTAGATTTGACTTTTCCTCCATAAACCTCATCTGCCGTCGGTCCACCATCGCCAACTGGCGCCATGACCCCAAATAACACATTCGTCAATGACCGATTCATTGCCTTGCACATGATTTGAGTCAAAATAAGAC
>QIDY01000397.1 GCA_003228495.1 Nitrospirota bacterium | reverse complement strand
TGCTGAATTGCCCTCGGTGTGCCAGTGCGAACAAAGTCAAAAGTGGGATCAACAAAGGATGTCAACGCTACAAATGTAAAACGTGTCAGTACTTTTTTACCGTTCCCCATAAATCCGATACGGCGACTCCAGGCCAGCGTCGCTTGGCGTTGAACCTGTATCTGGAAGGTCTGAGCTTTCGGTCGATTGGTCAGATCATGGGGTTTAGTCATGTGGCGGTCTATCAATGGGTGAAATGTTTTGGGAAAAGCGTGGAGCAGATCAAGTGCGCCTCTGCTCAGATCGTCGAACTCGATGAGCTGCGTAGCTATGTGGGGCATAAAAAAACTACTGCTGGGTCTGGATTGTTGTTGATCGACCTGGGAAACGCGTCCTCCATGCTGTCACTGGCACACAAGGCGTCCTAACTGGAACACGCTTATGGGTGGCCATGAAGAGTCCGCTGATTGCACAAGCCATGACGGACTATTGGAAGCCATGTGAACAGTTCATCCCGCCAGAGAAGCCTATTCAGTCCAAGGCAGAAACCTACACGGTTGAAGGGTACAATCGTTTGTTTCGGCATTTTCTGACCCGCTTCCGTCGGCAGACGAAATGGTATAGCAAAAGCGAAGTGATGTTGCGCTATTCAAGCATGCTCTTGATGGCCAAATGGGACGGCGAACTAGAATATATCTTAAATTAACAATGCCTTTTTTTTTAAATGGGCCTCGCGAGGAGGCATTTGGTCCACAATTTTATAGGTTTTTTTACCTATTCATATGATGGCAGGAAATATACTGCCTTCAAGGCTCTGGCCCTTTGAGAATCTAATCTTTTAGTATATGAACAACTCCAAAGAGTTTCCCGGAAAATTTTTGAAATGATGAGAGTGATTACAAGCCCTTGAGAATTATAGACTCATTAGTAGATAGAAACGATGTTCTTCTTCACAAGACTGTCACAGTGGTGAACCATTCTCTTGCCCGCCACGACAGACTGGGCACTCGGACAGAATTTCCTCAATGGAAGGTGCTCAGAATGGTTGCCTCAACAACCTCGTTCCCCTTCGGTCTCATGATTTCACGACCTATGATCACCTTGCTCATCATCTGGCTGTTAGCCGGGCTAAGTCCTCTGAACACCTTTGCCCAGGATGCCCCTTCACGAACACTTACCGGACATCATGGCGAAATTTTCGCACTCGCCTT
This sequence comes from Nitrospirota bacterium, assembly GCA_003228495.1. Lineage (GTDB taxonomy): Bacteria > Nitrospirota > Nitrospiria > Nitrospirales > UBA8639 > Nitrospira_E. The sequence continues at coordinate 5,467 of QIDY01000397.1, read as the reverse complement.
TTCTCCCGATGGCCATCTGATCAGTTCGGGAGGGGGGGATCAGGTTATCCGCTTATGGCATACGAAAACGGGTCGTCTGGACAAGGTCTTACCCGGTCATTCAGGTACCATTCGGGCTCTGGCCTTTTCTCCTGATAACCGGTTCTTAGCCTCTGCCAGCACCGACAAAACCTGTCGAGTGTGGGACATCAAAACCGGAAAAGAAGTGGCATCCTTTAGCTCAAGCTTCGGGAATTTCCGGACCCTGGCATTCTCACCGGATGGGCGGGCCCTGGCAGCCGCCGGTGATGGAGGGAGTATACGATTGTGGGAATGGCATTCTGGTAAAGAGCTCAAGACAATGAAAAGCGGGTTCGGCATTGTGTTCTCGGTGACATTTTCCCCTGATGGTACTCAATTGGGTAACAGCGATACGCTTATTCACGTGTGGGATCGCTCAAGTGGTCGTCAAATAGGAAACCTCTCCGGACATACCGGAGCCGTTCATACCGTGTCTTTTTCTCCGGATGGCTTGTTACTGGCCAGTGGCTCTGCGGACCAAAAAGTCCGATTATGGGATATCGAGAGTAGGCAGGAACGTGGGAGTTTCACCGGTCATACCGGCGAAGTCTCCGCTGTAGTCTTTTCTCCTGATGGGAATACGGTGGTTTCGGCAGGAAAAGATGGGACCATTCGAATGTGGGATTGGAAAAGCGGTCGCGAGATTGCCTCCCTCAAAGAACATAAAGGACCTATCTGGGCTTTGGCTTTTTCTCCTAACGGAAAGCTCTTGGCGTCTGGAGGTCGGGATCGGACCGTCCGGTTGCAGCCATCCAGCCCTTCCACGCTCATTGCATCTCGAGGTGAGGGGAAAAAAGAACAGGTCCGGGATGACGAAGTTGGTCCTTCTCCCTTTCCTCCACCCCGGCCGAAAGTCGAATTGTCTATTCATCCCCATGAAGCCATACCCGGAGAACCCCTAGAACTCGAATTGAACGTCATCAATACCGGTAAAGGCCCCCTCTATCGGTTTAGTGGACGTTCGCATAGCAAGAATTCGGTTTTTGACGGACATCTCTTTTACCTTGGAAAGATCGAAGCCGGGCAGAGTAAATCAGATACCCTGACGGTGACCGTTCCTTCTGATTATAAAAAAGAAGAAATTCCTTTAAAGATCTCTTTCGAAGAATACAACGGCTTTATTCCTCAACCGCTTCAAGCGGTGGTGACCCTCACGCATTCCAATCGTCCTCGATTGGCCTATAATTATCAAATTGTGGACGATGGAAGCGGGCAGTCCGTCGGGAATGGTGATGGCCGAATTCAAAAAGGGGAAGCGGTGGACCTTCTTCTGACTCTTAGAAATGTCGGGCCGGTTCCGGCCACGAACACATGGGTAGAATTTTCGAATCCGAAGGGACAGCATTTGGACATTCGACCCCGCATGATTCGTTTTGGCCAGCTCGCTCCTGACACATCGAAGAAGGCCCGAGTCAGTTTTACCGTCTGGCCAGATTTCCCTGAAGACCATCTTGGCTTAAAACTCTTCATCCAGGAAAAAGATCAGCAGGTGTTTCTCAATGAAGAGTTGGAAATGACAGTGGATACTCAACCACCCAAACACATTATTGTGGTGAACAAACTTGTGACGGTGACGGAAAACCAGGCTACAATTTTGAGCGGCGCTGGATCGGATAGCTCGGTGATCGCATCAGTCTTGAAGAATCAAACGTTGTCGGCAACGGGGGAATTAGATGATTGGTATCGCGTGTCGATTTCCGAAACCGAAATTGGCTGGATTGCGAAGAGTCAAATAACCGCCGTCTCTCTGCCTGCCAAAGCGGAAATGCCTATCCCCACCATTCAGGGATTAGAGGCCGCACGAACAGCCCAGTTTATTACGTTGAACGAGCAACTACAGCGGGCTAAGAGCGATCGGGCTAAAGTTGAGGAAGCCTTGCACCAGCGGGAGCAAGAGATGCAGGGCCTTCGCTCCAAATTGGAGCATCTCTCGAGCACCCAGAACACGGAACTTTCGACCGCTCAGGAAAAGTTGGAACATGAGCGTATCGAGCGGGAGCAAACGGAAAAAGCCCTACACGAACGCGAACAGGAGATGAAAGATCTCCAAGTTAAGTTGGAAGGCCTTGCGCAAAGCCAGACCACTGAAATGACGTCAATGGAAGAAAAACTTCAGCAGGTCCATGCTCAACGGGAACAAGCGGAAAAGGCTCTAAGAGAACATAAAGAAGAAGTGCGTGCCCTGCGTGGCCAGTTGAGCGAGATAACTGAATTCGTAAAAGTTAAAAAAACTCCTCCGGCTATTGCTCTCGCTTCTCGCTTTGATGGCAAAGAGGTGAAAGTGGATCGCATCACCCTGGTTGGGGCTGCGGCGAGCGAGCGGGGTATCTCACGAATTGAGATTCGAGTAAATAACGAATTGTTAGCGAGGCGTCAGAGCCGTGGCGTGAAAGTAGTGTCGGACAAGACAATCCCCCAAACGACTTTTGAATTTTCGGAAGCGATACAACTTCGGGAAGGCACGAACCACATTACCGTCACCGCCTTTGACGAAGAACAGCTCTCCACGACAAGAGAGCTTACAGTGACCCGAGTGCTCGACAAAGGCAAGATTTGGGCGGTTGTCATTGGCATTTCCAAATACGACAAGGTTCGCCCTTTGAAATATGCCGATAAAGACGCCCTGGCGTTTCACGATTATCTGATTAACAATGTTGGGGTTCCCAAAAAACACATGACGCTTTTAACCAACGATCAAGCGACATTGGTTGCAATGAAACGAAGCCTCGGAACCCATTTGAAACGGAAGGCCGGCCCAAAAGATACCGTGATTATATATTATGCGGGTCATGGCGCTCCAGAGACCGATGCCACAAGCCCCGATGGGGATGGACTTGAAAAATATTTGATTCCTTATGACGCCGATCCGCAAGACCTCTATACCACCGGATTGCCAATGCGTGAAATTGAAACAATATTTCATCGACTCAATGCCGAACGGGTCATTTTTATTACCGATTCCTGCTATAGTGGGGCCACCGGAGGGCGAACGTTTGCGACGTCCGCCCGGCGGGCAGTCGTTTCGGACAATTTCTTGACGCGATTATCGAAAGGGAAAGGGCGAATCGTGTTGACGGCGAGTCGCGCGGGTGAAGTCAGCGAAGAGCGGGAGGATTTAGGCCACGGGGTGTTTACCTATTACCTTTTGCAAGGGCTGAAGGGAAAAGCGGACTTCGATGCCGATGGGCTGATCACGGTGGATGAAGTTTACTCCTACGTGTCCACGCACGTACCATTAGTGACAGGCCAAAATCAACATCCGATGAAAAAGGGTGAGGTGGAAGGTCAGTTGATTCTTGGACGTGTACGATAAATCTTGTTAAGCAATTTGTGACTGAAATTTTTTAAGCAAGGAGGTTGCTCATGAAGGATGCGACGGCAGGATTTCTTATGTTCGGAGGAGTTCTTGTCTGGGGACTCTTTAGTAGTTGTACGACACTCCCTGACAAACCTCAGGGACTGACGACCAAGGTGTATATCGCCAACGAGAGCTCAAGTTCCGTCAGCGTTGTCGATGGGACCACATTTAAAGTTCTCGGAGAGATCGATACCTTGAACCATGCGACCCATGACCTCTCTCTCGCACGCAATGGTAAGCACTTGTGGGCGACCAACCTTGCTTCAGGGCGGATATCGGTGATCGATACCGATGCCATGGAAACGATTGCTTCCATCTATACTGGAAAGCGCGCTCATGTCGTGACTCTGACCAACAATAATAAGCATGCGTGGGTAGCCAATATTGGTGACGGCACCATTTCCATTATTGACACTAGCATTTATCGAATTCTGGGAACGATCCCCATCCAGGGAGGACCGATGGGCATTGCCTTTTCACGAGACGGCAAATTTGCCTACGTCAGCTCTAAGGATAAGTTTGTGAACGTGGTCGATACCATGTCTCATCGCGTGATTAAGCGAATTCCTGTTGGGCCCAATCCACACTTTTTGGTTCTTGGACCAGATGGTCGTATTTGGGGCACCAATACAGGGAGCAATGATGTCTATATGATTGATCCTCGAAGAAATGAAGTGGTAAGCACCATAGAGGTCGGTCCGGCCCCCCAACAGATTGCCTTTGCTTTTAAAGGAACGTCAGGTCCCAATGCTTACATCACTGTAGCTGGCATCAATAAGGTGGTGATGGTCAGTGGGAATTCTCCCACTCCAGCCGTTCTCGGGCAAATTGATGTCGGAGAAGGACCCAACGGGATTTGGGCGAATTCCGTTGGAACTCGCCTCTATGTCGGTCATACGAAATCGAATGATTTAAAGGTCATCGATACGGGAACCAATCAAACTCTTGCAACCGTACCAGTTGGACGGAAACCCATTCGAGTGGTTGCCTCACAGTAAAGAGATTGATAGCAATTTAACCTTTATTCTTTTTTCTTGGACCAATAAATGGGAATAAGACATCCTAATGATCCGAGTTTTAGGCAGATTCTAAATGAGACTGAGAGGAGGGACTCATGACCGTTAAAGAACCAACTGAAGTTGCGCACCATACCTGGACTCAACAAACATTCATGTTCTTGTGTTTATTAGGCCTGTTTTGGCTTCCTTTGAATTCCGTGGATCGGGCATTCGCTGCTGGAGAAGCCGTGGGGACAGCAACAAATGCCATTGGTGGGTTTATGGTCGTTCGATCCGATGGAATCGAAGAACAGTTAGAAGGGAAGGGTGCGTTGCCCCTTTTTGAAGGGGATGTGTTAAGGACCGAGGGATCTAGTCAGGCCATGATCGAATTCAATAATGGAATTAAAGTCGCACTCAACGAGAATACGATGTTTACCATTCTCTCCAGATGGGAAAAAGGCAAGGGCTTTACCCGCGTTCTTCGACTCAAACATGGAGAGGTGTGGGTAGATACCCAGGGAGGACCGAAACCGCTGGAGATTGAAACTCCCGTCGCAACCGCAGCTGTTAAAGGGACGGAATTTGATCTCCTGGTCAGCCCGGATGGACAATCAACATTGACGGTCATCAGCGGTGTTGTAGAATTTGGAACGGCCTTTGGAACCTGTCCTATCAAAACATCCAAGATTAGTTACGGAAACCGTGGGAAAAAATGTACAAAACCTACCTACTAACGTCAGTCCTACAATAGCTTGGACGCAGGGCATTCGGCAGTAACCACGAAAACACTATCAGCTACTAGGTTCACAGCCTAGTAGCTGGTCTTCTTTTCTTCCAAGGACCTTTACCAGCCCTCCACACCATCGGAACCACTTTTCATCGAAAAATATCATCCCCGCCATGGGATCAACCGTTAAGAAGTCCGCTCCAAACGCTCCTCTAGCCGTTTAAGTGCTTTTTGTGTCTCACGTAAATCCGTGAGAATTTCCTTTTGTGTGACAGGTCCTTGAAGTTCGGCAAGCCGCTCGGCTTTGGCTTCATCGAGATT
>QIDY01000358.1 GCA_003228495.1 Nitrospirota bacterium | reverse complement strand
CATGAGTATCATCGCTGACACATTGAAACGCTTGCAGGATCGCTCTACAGGAACGATAGCAGGCATGTCTGAAGAACCTTCGCCGCGCCCTGCGGTTAACCAAGGAGAAGGAGCTGGGCGGCATCTCAAGGCTTCACGAATGAAATTTTGGATGATCGGAGTTGGCATGACCGTTGGCTTAGCGGGCCTGGCTCTTTCGGCCTTCTGGATCGGGTGGCAACTGGACTTTGGCTTTTCGACCAACACCCATGCCCGCATGACCAACAGTCGCCTTGTCCCCATACTTCCCTTGCCTTCAGATATTCAGATCACGACTCAGGAACCTTCAGAAACGGTTACCTCTACAGCACCCGAGACTGTCCAACCGACACAAATACGAACAGCTCAGGCCAAGAAAGATAACGCCGTGCTCGCATCAATTGCCTCGACTGACAGCTCATCGACTCAAGACATTTCTCCTGCACAAACACCTATTGAGTCTCGACTCGTTGTTTCTCCACCAAAACCGCCTGTCCTCAGCGAATCATCCGACTCTCATGCCAACTCCACATCTGAACAATCAGCCGATAAGGATAGTGTTCAGATCCCACCCGACGAATCGAGTTCTGAGGAACCTACCGCTCTTGAGGAATTGGTGCACCAACCAACTCCAGAAGTTGAACCGCAACACATCGTCGAGATTGATATCGACGAACCCGAAGGACCACAGACAACCCATCCAGGGGCCGTAACATTGGAAGAAGAATTCGTTCACACGGAGGAATTGGTCAAAACCGCCAAACTTTCTACGAAACCCACACATACGCCTTCAAACCTTACAGCCCTGAAAGAACGACGGAAGGCTATGAATTCCAAAGGCCAAACAAGAATCCCGCTTCAACCTTCGCCAGCCAATCGATTACGTCATGCCCAACAATTGATTCAAACGGGGAAGTACAAAGATGCCGTGGCATTACTGTCTCCACTATTTCATGACCCGCCGGTCAAGTGGCAACCATGGTTTTGGATGGGGACGGCCCTTCTCGGTCAAGAGGATTTGGAACAAGCCGATCAATTTTTCCTGAGCGGATTAGCCAGAAATGACAAGATTCCTCAACTATGGATTCAACGGGCACTTGTGGCTCAACAACACGGAAACTATCAACTAGCCATTCATGAATTACGGCAGGCTGAATCTTTAGAAGCCGATCTCCCACACATTCATCTGAATATGGGCTATGCTTATGAACACTTAGGGAATGACCGACTGGCCAATCAATATTATGGGAAATTTCTCAAACTGTCAGAAGGCAATCCGGAATTTTTCCCAACCCGGAAAAAGTTGTTCGCACGTTTAACCCAACAGGCCCAGGCGAAGAAGCCCTTGTCCCCCTCGGCTTCTTCCTCACCAAAGCCATAAGGACCTATGACACCGCAATGGCTGGCGCCCGTTTCACACAAAACACGGAATTCATAGGAGATCTTTTCTAATCCATGGATATTGCCATAATCAGCGGAATTGTCATTATTCTCAGTGCGTGCATGATCGTCGGGAAATTTACCTTGTATACCCGGGCTCTCCAACGCACCAATCATGAACTGTCTGAAGCCCGGGATCAGGCACTGGAAATTGTGCGACTCAAAACAGAATTCCTGGCCACGATGAGTCATGAAATCCGTACTCCGATGAACGGGGTCATTGGCATGACCGGCCTGCTCCTGGAAACCCATCTCTCTGCCGACCAACGGCAGTTTGCCGAAACCGTCCGATCATCGGGGGAAACCTTGCTCAAGATTATCAATGACATTCTGGACTTCTCCAAGATTGAAGCGGGGAAATTGGAGTTTGAACGGATTCCGTTCGACCTGCGAACCACATTGGAAGAAGCCTTGGAATTGTTAGCCGAAGCTGCGGACAAAAAGAACCTGGAACTGGTCGGTCTGGTGTCAGCCTCGGTGCCCACTGCGCTTCAAGGCGATCCCGGTCGGCTTCGCCAGATATTTATGAACCTCGTTGGGAATGCCATTAAATTCACCTCGCAGGGGGAGGTCATCGTGAAAATCTCTTCCATCGAGGACGCTGACGACCTGGTCGTCATTCGTGTGGACATTCATGATACTGGGGAAGGCATTCCTTCGGACGTTCTGCCGAAGCTGTTTCAGCCCTTTTCCCAAGCCGACAGTTCTACAACCCGTCGCCATGGCGGCACCGGCCTAGGCCTGGCGATCTGCAAACAACTGGCTAATCAAATGGGAGGAGAGATCGGCGTGGCACCCCGCCCCGAAGGCGGCAGCACCTTTTGGTTTACTGCTCATTTCCACAAACAACCGGAATCTGCAGTATCCATTCCTCAAGAGCCCGTCATCCTGGAGACCCTCCGCGTCTGCGCGGTGGATGATCATCACACCAACCGTCAATTGTTAGAAGAATATTTTCAGGACTGGCATATGGAGGGGACGGTTATGGCGCGTCCTGGTGAATGTCTGACTCTCCTGCAGCAACAGGCTCAAATGGGCAGGCCTTACGACATAGCTCTTTTGGATATGGAAATGCCGGACATGGATGGGCTTAAACTGGCTCAATTGATTAAGGCGGATGACACCCTAAAAGCCACACGCTTGATCCTTCTCACCTCCTTGGCACGCCGGGGCGACGGCACTGCCGCCCGGAAACATGGCTTTTCCGGCTATTTGACAAAACCCATTCGCAAGGCACAACTACAGGCCTGCCTGGAAACCGTTATGGGATTCCGCCCCTCTGACACCAGCTCTGCGCCTCCCCCCTTGGTCACGTCTCATTTTCTCAAAAACCGCCAACGGGAACAGACCATGCGCATCCTGGTAGCCGACGACCATCAGGTGAATCAACAATTGGGCGTTTTGCTGGTCGAACGGCTGGGCTATCGAGCCGATGTGGTGGGAAACGGCCTTGAAGTGCTAGATGCCATTTCCCGTGTTCCCTATGACTTGATCCTCATGGACTGCCAAATGCCCGAAATGGATGGCTATGAGGCCACCAAAAAGATTCGTGAGGCGGAAAGTGTGAAGCGTGGAGAGAAAGAAAATGCCTCATCTGACGCCTCGCCTAACGACACGCTTCACGTGCCCATCATTGCCCTGACCGCCAATGCCATGCCGGGAGACCGAGACAAATGTTTGCAATCGGGCATGGATGATTACCTTAGCAAGCCCCTTCGTCCGGAAGAACTGGATCGCGTGTTCGCCACATGGCTCCCTCAGCAAACCCAAAGTATCCCCATTCAAGAAGAGCCGGCCACTCCGCCCACCTCCCCATCTCCTGCCCTCTCGACGGATCAACCCGCGATCAATTCCCAGACCTTAAAGGAACTGGTGGACCTGGGGGGAAGGGAATTTCTCCAGTCCATGGTGCAGAGATTTGTGGAAGATGCCCTACAGTGCGTGACTCTCTTAGAGCAAGCCTTGGACAGCCACGATCTCGCGCAAATCCAGGAAGCCGCACATGGACTTAAAGGCATCTCACGGAACATGGGTGCGGATTCCCTGGCCCAAGTGGCTTCTGAGCTGGAGAAGGCCTGTGAGCAAGGGAATGAAGCAGTCCTTTCATCATTTCGACATACCATTCAGGACAGATTCCAACACACTCGTCAAAGCCTAGAAGACACACTAAGTGATACGTAATGAAAGTGAAAGCCGGAAGAATGTTATCTTCCTTACGGTTTACGCTTCACTCCTTACTTTTCCCTTGTCCCCTTTCACGATTCTGCCCTATCGGACACCTTCATCATACAACACTCAATGGCCTTTATATTTGAAACACAAGGTTCCCTATCTGTTGTTAAGTTTGCTCAAGTACAACCGAAAATGAATTAGTGGGCAGAAAAGAACCATGGTCATCCATAGTGATAAATCGTTCAGAACATTCATACGAAACAGTCTTTCACGGTACTTAAAGAAAATGGCAACCAGACACACTGGCAAAGAAGAATTCCAACACCATCATCTCCTATGATCTCCCAACAACAATGTCAAAATGCAACAATTCTGATCGTTGACGATCAGATGACCAACATTCTCCTGTTGGAAAGCATCTTACAAAATGCCGGCTATACGCAGGTGCATTCGACGCAAGATCCCACGCAAGTGGTACCCTTGGTCAAAGAGCTGAATCCCGCTCTCATCTGTCTGGATATCCGCATGCCCAAGATCAACGGATTTCAAGTCATGGGACAATTGAAAATTATCCAGAAGAATGCCTTTCTCCCTATTTTGGTGTTGACCTCTGAAGATGACCGCGAAACCAAACTGCGGGCGTTGGAGTCCGGGGCTAAAGACTTTTTACATAAACCCTTTGACAAAATTGAAGTACTCATACGTATTCACAATCTTCTGGAAGCTAGTCTCCTGAATAAAACCATCTCGATGCAAAAGGAAACTTTGGAAGAAACCGTTCGAGTGCGAACCAAGCAGCTCAAGGAAACGCAATTGGAAATCGTCCATCGATTGGCCCAGGCAGCCGAACATCGAGACAATGAAACCGGCAGTCATATCGTCCGCATGAGCCATTATGCCCTGGCCCTGGGGCGAGCCTGCGGCATGAGCGAAGGCGACTGCGACCTGCTGTTTCATGCCACTCCGATGCATGACGTGGGAAAACTCGGCATTCCCGATCGGATCCTTTTGAAACCTGATACGCTCGATGCGGAAGAATGGGAAATCATGAAGCAACATACGGTGATCGGCGCCCAACTCCTTTCCAACAGCCAATCCCCGGTGCTCCAAATGGCTGAAACGATTGCCCTCACCCACCATGAGAAATGGGACGGCTCCGGGTATCCTAACCAATTGACCGGTGAGGACATCCCCCTGGTTGGCCAAATTTGC
>QIDY01000412.1 GCA_003228495.1 Nitrospirota bacterium | reverse complement strand
GTTGGAATCGCTGGATCAACATTTTGTCAAGCTGGAAACCGAGCCGACGAACACCGAGTTGTTGAATGAGATCTTTCGGTGTATGCACAGCATGAAAGGGTCTGCAGGATTCTTAGGCTTTACCCATCTGGTTGAAGTCTCGCATCAAGCTGAAAGTCTGTTGAATAAATTGCGCCAAGGAGAAATGAGTGTCTCCCCGTTTATTATCGATATCATTCTTGAAGCCGTAGATGCCGTTAAACTCTTGCATGCCGATATTCGTGAGACTGGAGAAGATTCACATGTTGAGACCATGTTGATCTTGAATAAATTAACCCTCACGATGGATAGTGCTGAGGATTTAAAGGATGTACTGCCTTCACCTCCACAGGTGGGAAGCTCGTTGCCTGCACCTGTCGTCACGACTGAAAAGGAAATGGAAGCGTCAAGCGCTGTTTCTCCTGAAACTCCTGTTCCGTCGTTGGAAAACCCGGAGGAACAGGAAGCCGTTGCCAGTTCCCCCCAGACCCCTGAGCCTTCTGAACCTGTAGCAGAGAGCTCTCCAGCCCTTTCCGATATGTTGACCAAAATGCAAGAGGCAGCTTCGCGTACGGTCCGGGCAGCCTCTTCTGGGCCAAAAAAACCCTCAGGGAAAGAAGAAGACTTGACTGTTCGTGTGGAAACGAAGCGGCTGGATCACGTCATGAATCTCGTTGGTGAATTGGTCTTGGGGCGTAACCGGTTAATGAAACTTGGGTTCGGCCTTGAAGAACAAGATGAGACGAATCCGCTTGTGCGTGAACTGGGTGTCACAATGGCTCAACTTAACCTGGTGACGTCGGACTTGCAGCTGGCTGTCATGAAAACGCGAATGGTTCCGATTCGAAAAGTGTTTTCCCGGTTTCCCCGGTTGGTGCGGGATTTGTCCAATAAGTTAGGCAAACAGGTGCGATTGGATCTAATCGGGGAAGAGACCGAAGTGGACAAATCGGTGGCGGATGCATTGGGCGATCCCTTGGTACATTTGGTACGGAATTCTCTGGACCATGGATTGGAATCGGTGGAGGACCGGAAACGGAGTGGGAAAAATCCCGAAGGTTCCGTGCGCTTAGCTGCCTACCAGGAAGGGAATAGTATCGTCATTCGAATCCAAGATGATGGTCGAGGTTTGCAGATTGACAAGATTGCGGAAAAAGCTTTGGCCAAAGGGTTGATCAGTAATTCCGAACTTTCCTCAATGAGCCCACGAGATATTATGAAACTTATTTTTCTCCCGGGTTTCAGTACCGTGGAACAAGTAAGTGATTTGTCCGGACGTGGCGTTGGCATGGATGTCGTTCGGACGAATATTAGCCGACTGAATGGCAGTTTGGAATTAGATTCGGAGCCGGGTCGTGGCAGTCAAATGACCATTAAGCTTCCTTTAACCGTTGCGATCATTCAAGCTCTTATGGTTGAAGTGGAATGTGCCACGTTCGCCGTTCCCTTGGCATCGGTCATTGAAGCCACAAAGATTACGAAAGATGACATCAAAAGTGTGAATGGGCAGCCTGTGCTCAATCTTCGAGAACGTATTCTGCCACTATTGGATCTAGGCCAAATCTTTCAGATTCCGAAAGAACACTCAAGTGATGAATGTTATGTCGTGGTTGTGGCTATTGGCGCGCAACGGTTCGGGGTTGTCGTGGATCGGTTGCGGGCGCAAGAAGAAGTCGTCATTAAATCTTTGGGCGACTTTTTGTCAAATGTTCAGGGATTCGCCGGAGCTACAATTACCGGGGATGGTAAGGTCGTCTTGATTTTGGATATGGCCGATTTGGTTCAACATGTGCAGGGAACCGCGTTTGCATCGATACGGTAGTAAGAAGTGAAAAGAAAAAAGTGAAAAGTGAGAAGTAAAAAGTAAGGAGCAAGAAGGGGAAATATCCTCATTCTCTATTCCACCTCTTCTCTCTTGTTTCTCACTCTTTAATTTTCACTTCTTACTACTCACTTCCATGAGAGGCAATATCGATTGAAGTGGTTCAACGGGTGAGGAGCATGTAATGGCAAAATGGATAGCGGAGATTGATCAACGGACTCGCTTAGCCGGAGCCAATAAGATGGAACTTCTCATGTTCCATTTAGGCACGGATGAAATTTATGGCATTAATGTGTTCAAGATTCGTGAAGTGATGAAGTTGCCCCCTGTGACCAGGATTCCCGATTCCGATCCGCGAATTTTGGGACTTGTCAATCTGCGCGGAGAAAATATCGCGCTTGTTGATTTAAAGCAGGCGATTGGATTAGGGCCCATGGAGCAGGTAAATGGCAAGCTGATCATTGCGGAATACAACGATAATAAACAGGGCTTTCTTGTAAGTGGAGTTGATCGGATTATTCGCATGTCTTGGGAGCGGATCCAGATTCCCCCGCCCATGGTGCAATCTAACCGGCAGGGAGCTGTCACGGCTGTCACCAAGCTTGAGGATGGGAGGATGGTACTTATCCTAGATGTGGAAAAAGTGTTAGCCGATTTGCATCCCCGGGCTGATGAAGAAGCGCTGGTCGGGATTGAAATGGTCAACGAATTAGCCGGCAAGCGAGTCCTGGTTGCGGATGACTCGGTGGTTGCCAGAAAACAAATTACCAAAACATTGGATCGATTAGGAATGAAATGGGAAGAAACCCAAACGGGAAAAGAGGCTTTAACCCGTTTGCGGCATTTTGCTGATGTGGCTGAAGTAGAGGGGAAGTCCATTTTTGATTTCTTGGCCGGTGTGATCACCGACATTGAAATGCCTGAAATGGACGGATTTTCTCTGACCAAACATATCCGTGAAGATCCGCGTCTGCAAGGTCTGCCTATCCTGATGCATTCTTCGCTCTCGGGCCAAGCCAATGTAGAGAGAGGAAAATCGATGGGTGTTACCGACTATGTAACAAAATTTCAACCGGTTGAACTTCGTGACAAACTTGTCAAACATTTGGGGCATTCTCCATGTGGAGCGGTTCTTGGGTAATGAGGGAGAGCATGATACAGGCTGGACATTTCTACCGTGCTTCTCCGTTTTATGAGAAATGGCATCGTACAACTGAAATCAGCCGGAAACATTAAAAATTATGACTATGAACTACTTTCGAAATGTCAGTATCACTAGCAAACTCGTGTCGATTCTTGTCTGCTTTTCGCTCATCCCTCTGAGCGTTCAAGTCTATTCGCTCTATGAAACGGCTCAGGCATTAGAAAAGGAAGTGGGAAGGCAATATCAGGGGGCGGCCGAAGGTCTAGCCAACAGGCTTCAACAGTATCTCGGTGAACGGTATATCGATGCTCAAACCATGAGTCGGAATCGGATCCTGAGGGATCGTACGATGTGGTATCAGCCTGGGAATGAGACAAACGAAATTGTCCAGGTCCTGAATGAATATGTTCAGACTTCCGGGGCCTATTACTTGATTCAGGTGGTCGATAAGGAAGGGCGGCTTATTGCGGTGAACGATCGAAATACCCAAGGACAGCCCATTCGAACGAATGGCCTGTATGAAAAAAGTTTTCGCTCGACTGTCTGGTTTCAAGGTCTCCAACAGGATAGTGTGGATTCATCTTCCAGTGGCCTCTCGCTTTATCCACAGGCTGGAGCTCCTGTGTTTGTGGAAGATGTTGTCGTAGATCGAGATGTCAAAGCCATTTTCCCTAATGAAAGCGGATTGACCGTTGGCATGTCCGTTCCCCTTTATGACCATGGGGAAGTTGTGGGGTATTGGACTCAGCGTATGAAGTATTCCCCCGTTGAAATGATCGTCCAACAAGCGTATCAAAACTTGAAAAAGGACGGTTTCCCTAGTGCGGAATTGACCTTGCAAAATGGGCAGGGGTTTACCATTTTAGAATATTCTCCCGCAGTTCATCAGAAGGAAGACGTTGTCCACGACCTTGAAAATGTATTGTTTCGAACCAACTTAGCACAACTTGGATTGGAGGCGGCACAGTCGGCTGTCGAAGGGCAATCAGGATTTTCAAAAAAATTTCATCCAGGAAAACAGAATATACAGGTGATTGGTTTTAGCCATCTTCAGGAAGGCAAAGGATTTCAGGGATTGCATTGGTCCATATTAGTCCAGATTCCTGAGGAAGAAGCATTCAAACAGGTTGGGGATATTACAAACAAGACACTCTTAGAAATGTTTTTGGGTTTACTCCTTATTATTCCCATAGGCCTCGTCATGGGGCGAAAGGTGATTGGTCGACTGAGGCCATTTTGGGAAGTGGCTGCCAAAGCCTCGGGAGGGGATTTAACTCATCGGGTTCCGGTGACGACCCAAGATGAGTTGGGGCAGATGGGAGGAGCGTTGAATCATTTATTAGACCAATTGAATGACATGCTTCTACAAACCCAAGAAGTCGCACATTCTTTGTCTCAAGCTTCAGGTCAATTGTCGGATGTCGGTCATCAAGTGGTACAGGTCAGTCAGTCTCAAGTCAATCAAGCGATGCGAGTAGCCGCGTCCGTAGAGACAATGGCTTCCACGGCTGGGGATATGGCTCGGAATACGCAAGGATTGGCTTTGGCCGCTATGGAGGTGAATGAATCGGCTGTGCAAGGTGGAGAAATTGTGTCCTCCTCTATTCAGGGGATGGAATCCGTCTCCAACCGCATTCAGGAATCGGCTGGTCGTATCCAATCGTTGGGACAACGTTCTCAAGAAATTGGAGATATTATTGGTGTGATTGAAGACATTGCTGAGCAGACGAACCTCTTGGCGCTGAATGCCGCTATCGAAGCCGCGCGTGCTGGCGAGCAAGGTCGTGGGTTTGCTGTCGTGGCGGACGAAGTGCGGAAATTAGCGGAGCGAACGGGAAAAGCTACGAAAGAAATTACGAC
>QIDY01000101.1 GCA_003228495.1 Nitrospirota bacterium | reverse complement strand
GGGTGACTTTGACGGCTTCATCCCGAAAGACGAGGTCCTCCGGTCGAGGCAGGAAGTCAGGAACGACCTTGAGGTCTCCGAGGGGTTCGTTTGTGTATTTGATTTTCTCGCTCATAAATTCGCCTCCCTTTGCGCCAGTAGCCGGCTCCAAAAATCCGAATGACCTCATTGCGAAACGTAAACCGCACGGTCAGGATTCCGCCATCGACCAGGCCGAAGCAATAATGACATTTCTCGCTTGAGCTCTGCGACAGGTCTTCAGCCAGTACGCGGCGTGAATCAGCAAAAGCTGACTGGGCCTTTGCGAAGGAGTTTCCATGCTTCTTTTGGTTGTCATGATCCTTCTTCGCATCCCACTCGAATCGAGCCTTTGCCATTGGTAAAGATTACCACAAAGAAAGGCATATAGCCATATAATCGTATGGCTTGGTGAAAGACGTTTGGGGATCTCTAACGATCCAGGTTCAGCCGTAAGAATAGATCCCCATACCAAGCAGACGGAGTCTTCAGAGGGAATATCAGATTTCAAATCTCCCTAACCCCCTTTTGTTCAAAGGGGGGGGCTATGCAGTAACTCAGTAGCAAGCAAGGGGGAATGGCAAGTGGAAAATGACTATAGGGAATGGGGAAAGAGCGGAAGAGCCGCGTGGTTTTTAAATGTCGGTTGGAACATGTTGTTCGCAATGTATTTTCTCATACAATGTTTCAGGCGCAATATCGGCACCATTTGGCCAGGATATTGTTCCCCCCTCTATCGTTGCCTTTCTAAAAAAGTCCTTGTCCTTCAATGGGGCAAATATAGGTCCTTTATTTGCGTATTCCGATAAATCAATATTTCCGGCCACGCCATTATCAAAAACGATATGGAACGTGTAGCCGTCTTTATAATAAAGACTTATGATCTCATTCATATCCCACATACTTGCCCCCTCATGTCAAAGGTGTGATTTTCTTGAGCTCTTGACTTTCTCTTGCCAACTTCCAATCCTCTTCCAACTCGGATACATGAAGATCAACCCATTCACGTACCAGTTTGGTGGCTGTTTTTGAGGAAAGATCTCCTTTGAGTATGTTTCCTTTAAAATCAAATACAGCCTTACTTCCTGAATATTCAGCGTGAAAATGCGAAGGATTATGTTCATCATAGAACATCCTGATTATGATTCCGAAGAATCGTGATACTTCAGGCACTGGGACAGTCCTTTCATTTACGATTAAGTAGCTTCAGCCTATCCCGACTTACCAAGTTTTGAAGTTTCGGTAATCCTATAAGTTTTTCAAGTACTTAGCAAGAATTTTGAACCTATCTGAACAGACACAAGCATTGTAGACATTGGCAGCCAATTCCCGTTTCCCTTACATGCGCTACAGGCAAAATCCGAATCTTTCAATAAAAAGGGACAGGAACCTTTTTATTGAAATATCATTCTCCTCAAAAAGAAAAAGCCGTTCAATGTTTATCTAATACGGGAATACGTTCATTGCCGACTTGGATAGACTTGATTCCCTCGCGAGGAATCGAAGCCATTGCCATCGCTGCCTTATCTTCAATCGGTCGTGCTGATCGGGTTTCCATGGCCATAACCGCAAGAGTGTCGCCCTTAAGTGTGATCTTAAAAGTCGACAGGCGATTGTAGAATACGACGTTACGGGCAAACACCACCAGGGTCTTGGTGAAATCCACCTCGGGCACGAGCTCCTCCGGTTTGAAGGCCTTCCAGACATTGGCAAAGACCGCCTTCGTACCAATGTACCCAATGCTCGTGTCAGTCTGCCCTTCAGGGAGTCGGTCAATATTGTCTATGGGGAAATCACCACTCCACTTATGAAGGATAGGAAGATCTTGAAATGTTTTGTCGTTGATGGGTGTTTGTGCATGTACGGCAGTTGAAAACGCGACGGCAGCGCACACCGCTGCAAAGCATGCGAGAAAAACTTTAGACCACTTCATAAATAATCCTTTCATTGATTCTTTTTGAATACAAAGGTATAGTAACAGACGTTACTCGCGCATTCTTTGCGCCCTCTTTGCGCCCTCTTTGCAATCCATCAAGACAAGACAATTCACAAACTATAATTGTAGGAGAACCGTTATGAAGCAAGAATCATGTGCAAATTATCCGTGGCCTTATTCGGCTGTTATTCTCATGGCCCTCTTCGCTCTTTTCCTCTGGGGTTGTGCAGGAGGGAGTGCCAAGCAAGTGGGTTCGCGAGGGAGCGAACCTCTGTCCCCTCCACCGGTTTTCCTGATATACAATTTCGCCGTCGATCCGGAAGACGTGCTGGTCGACACAGATGGTCTCAGTTCAGGGGACGAAGCCTCGGGTATTGAGCGTCTGACGGTAGGGAAAGAATGGGCGAACGCACTCTCCGAGTCACTCGTGAGGCAGCTTGTAGAAGAAGGTATCACGGCACGACGTGCCACGGGTTCCACCTACGTTCCCCTGAATGCCATTGTGGTAAAGGGACAGTTTATTTCGATCGACGAGGGGGACAAGATGAAACGTACCACCATCGGGCTTGGAGCGGGAGATGAGAACGTGAACGCCATGGTTCAGGTCTATCAAATGAGGCAAGCCGGGTTAATGCGCATCTCTGAAGTTGAGTCTGAAGCGCATGGGGAAAAAACACCCGGAGTAGCGACTGCCGGAGTCATAACTCTTGGCACCGGATCAGTGATAGGACTGGTGCTTAGTTCAGCCAGGAACATCGATGACGAAGTTATCGATGGTAGCATGCAAACCACGGTGGACAACCTTGCAGAGGAACTGGTCGAGCGTACGGTGGATTATTATGAAAAGCGTGGATGGAGGCTGTAATATGCCACCATTCAGTGGCATTTCCGCCTCTATGCCTTGTTGTGATAAAGCCGCTCCAATCGTAACTATTCAGCATTCTTATGGTGCGTGGAGCGCCAGGAGAGCCAAAAGTCATGTTGACATGACTGAGCAGACCGTCTCACGAAGTTTTCCTCTCGTTATTCCCTCAGGTTGTTGAGCCTGCCCCTGCGGCTATTGGCAGGGGCGGGAATCCAGAGCACCGATATGCCTAAGGGCTCGCGAAATAATAACTTCCCAGAATTCGAGTCAAGATTTGGCTCGATTAGCTTGGATCATCCGGCAGGGTGAACCCTTTGTATTATTTCACGAGCTCTATGGTCGCAATGAAAGGGTGATTTTTTTGATAGTGCCGGTAAAACGGGTTTCCTGTGGCCCATACCCGATACCTTCTGCCACAGGTGTCTGGTGATCCAGGCCAACATCTGCGGTTTCGTCTCCGGCAAATATGTAGGGCTGCGTCTTATCGATTTTGACTCTGGCAACGGTTTGCTCATTAATCGATAGCACAGCCATACCGCCTTTACCGACGCCACCGCCATCATATTGGAAGTCGAGCTGAATCGTTACCAAACCCTCGGGCAGCATGTCCGGCGCAATCACCGTGTAGCGGTCCAGCCCAAGATAATTGTAGGTATAGGAGGCTTTACCGTCTTTCACATAGAGTGACCATCCACCAAATCGTCCCCCTTGTGTCAGGATGACACCTGCAGCACCCCCTTCAAGTATTTCTACTTCGGCAACGATCTTTTTTGACTGGTTCTTCACATTCATGAACGCATTTTCCATCATGCCATCCATGCCGTCATAAAGCGTCAGGGTTTTACGCCCACCCATAATATCGGGGCGTCCTGCGAGAGCCGGATTGAAGCGCTCCAGGGTCCGGTCGTCAATAGGCAAAACGTGGTAGCGTTGAGCCTCTTGCATAAACAACTCCTGTAACTTCTGCAGTTGCTCTGGTTGTGTCGTTGCAAGATTATTTGCCAGGCTAAAATCTTCGCGCACGTTGTAGAGGTCCCAGACATCGGACAGCAAAGGCCTCTGTTTACTGGTCTTCCAGGGAGCACGATGTATAGTGCGAGCGAACCAGCCATCGTGATAGATGGCCCGATTACCGAATATTTCGAAATACTGCGTCGTATGTTTTTCTTTGGCGTTGGCGTCGTTAAAACTGTAGAGCAAGCTAACACCTTCAATGGGCGTCTGTTTAATGCCATTGACATGGGTAGGTTCCGGAAGTGAAGCAGCTTGCAAAATCGTGGGTGCGATATCGATCACATGCCCGAACTGGCTGCGTAAAGCACCTTTATCCTGAATGCCGTCCGGCCAGTGAATAACCATGCCGTTACGAGTGCCTCCGAAGTCTGAAGCCACTTGTTTAGTCCAGGTAAAAGGCGCATCAAAGCCCACTGCCCAGGCATTGGTCATATGCGGCAACGTTTCGGGGCCACCCCATTGATCTATCAACGGGATAAGGTCTTCGACTGTTTGCCGTACGCCGTTGTTCGTGGTGAGTTTGTTGGATGTGCCGGTGAACCCGCCTTCTGCGCTGCCGCCATTGTCACCTGAGATATAGATGAACAGGGTGTTATCCATCTCGCCGAGTTCTTCTATGACCGATACAAGTCGGCCGACTTCGTAATCGGTCTGTTCCAAAAAGCCGGCATAGACTTCGGCTTGGCGACTGTAAAGACGATGATGATCTTCGGGCAGGCTATCCCAGTCTTTGATGGCCTCAGGTTTCTCGGTCAGACGCGTGTCCGCAGGAATAACCCCAAGCGATTTCTGTCGCTCATAAGTTTCTTTTCGAAGTTGATCCCAACCCTGGTCAAATTTACCTTTGTATTTGTCGGCCCATACTTTGGGAACATGATGTGGTGTGTGTGTTGCACCAGGTGCGTAGTAGACAAAGAAAGGTTTGTCCGGGGTAATTGACTGCTGTGCCTTGACCCAGATAATGGCTTGGTTCGTCATATCAGTCGTGAAGTGGTAGTCACCTCCTTGTGGTGGAATTATCT
>QIDY01000255.1 GCA_003228495.1 Nitrospirota bacterium | reverse complement strand
GCCGCCTCTGTATTTCCTCCGTTGGCCTTGAACGGATCCCACACAATCATCTCGTCTTTGGGAAAACCCATTTTGTTCGCCACATTGCGGCCAAGATGTTCATCCGGGAAGAAGAGAATTTTCTCCCTTCTTGACCAGGCCCAATCCATCACTGCCTTCGCATTGGAAGAGGTACAAGTTACCCCACCATGTTCGCCACAAAATGCTTTCAAGTCCGCAGCCGAATTGACATACACGACCGGCGTCACCACGTCCTCCACAGACACTACCTGGGAGAGAGCATCCCAACATTCATCAACCTGTTCAATCGCAGCCATATCAGCCATCGAGCACCCAGCGGCTAAATCCGGCAAAATCACAGTCTGGTTTGACCGACTCAGAATATCGGCCGTTTCAGCCATAAAATGCACGCCGCAAAACACCACATTGGGAAATTCAGATCGTTCCGCCGCTAACTTGGAAAGCAAGAGGGAATCCCCACGCAAGTCAGCATGGACGATCACCTCATCGCGTTGATAATTATGACCGAGCACCAAGACCTGACTGCCAAGAGTTTTCTTGGCCGCCACGATTCTTTCAAAGAGCTCCTCAGGGGGAAGTTCTTGATAATCGGTGATAGCTAGCTCAGTTCTCATTGTAGCATTTATGCAATCTTCCTCTATATCTAAACGAGTAGGGTTCAACAGCTTGTTCATAAATACCTCGAAATGCAAGAAAAGGAAGAAGTAGACTTCATATTATATCAAATCATTCTCAGTTGAAAAAGAAGAAATCTTCAATAGGGCTTCTTTCCCCTTCAATGAAACACATGCCCTCTTGGCTCATTGACTAAGGTACAGGTCGAGCGCTAGCATGAATTTTCCAAGGCTAGGGGAGCGTTTGCGCTGAGATGTCCAACCCAACATTGGACGACCCTTATACCTGACCTGGATAATACCAGCGTAGGGAAGCGGCAATTTGACTATCAGATTCTTCAGGCCGCATTCTTTACCGGATGCGGCCTTTTTAATTTCTCCAAAGTAGGGGCTAATTCACCGCCCGCTAACCGATCATCCTGAGAAAGGATCCTTCCATGAGCACCCCACAACGCGATCCAACTGATTCGCCAACTAAGGAGAGTCTCCCTATTATAACAGATCAAACCGCAACACCTTCGTCAACGCTGACCACGGAACCTTTTCCGGCATCACACAAGGTATATGTCACGGGATCACAGCCCAGTATTCGGGTGCCCATGCGAGAAATCTCCTTAACCCCAACCAAAGGGCCAAATGGTGCGACTTCCACACCCAATCATCCTGTGACGGTTTATGATCCCTCTGGCCCCTATTCTGACCCTGATGTGGCAATCAATGTTCGCCACGGCCTGCATCCCTTGCGTCAAGAATGGATTCTTGGCCGCAACGATGTTGAGGAACTCACTGAAGTCACATCAATGTATGGCCGCAAACGATCCACCGATACCAGCCTGGATGCAATTCGATTCGCGTTGAGTCGCAAGCCGCTTCGTGCTCAAGCTGGCATGAATGTGACACAAATGCACTATGCGCGCAAAGGCATTGTGACGCCAGAAATGGAGTTTATTGCCATTCGTGAAAATCAAACTCGTGAGAAACAAGAAGAATCACTTCAAATGAATGGGCAGGCTCAAGGGGTCGTCCAACATCCTGGCCAAGCCTGGGGCGCCGCGATTCCTTCTCGAATCACTCCGGAATTTGTGCGAGACGAAGTAGCACGTGGCCGAGCCATTATCCCGTCAAATATCAATCATCCCGAAGTGGAGCCGATGATCATCGGGCGAAATTTCCTCGTAAAAATCAATGCCAACATCGGCAACTCAGCTGTCAGTTCGTCTATCGAAGAAGAAGTCGAAAAATTGATCTGGTCCATTCGATGGGGTTCCGATACGGTCATGGATCTCTCGACGGGGAAAAACATTCATGAAACGAGAGAGTGGATTATCCGAAACGCTCCCGTCCCCATTGGGACCGTCCCCATCTATCAAGCTTTAGAAAAGGTGGGCGGTAAACCAGAGGAACTGACATGGGATATTTTTCGAGACACCCTGATTGAACAAGCGGAACAAGGCGTGGATTACTTTACCATCCATGCTGGGGTGCGCTTAGCGTATGTGCCATTGACGGCCCGTCGCATGACCGGGATTGTGTCTCGCGGAGGATCCATTCACGCCAAATGGTGTCTCGCTCATCATCAAGAAAATTTCACCTATACCCGCTTTGAAGAAATCTGTGAAATCATGAAAGCCTATGACGTCTCGTTTAGTCTGGGCGATGGACTTCGGCCGGGTTCCATTGCTGACGCCAACGATGCGGCCCAATTCGCCGAATTAGAGACTCTGGGTGAATTAACTCAAATCGCGTGGAAACATGAGGTCCAAGTGATGATTGAAGGCCCGGGCCATGTTCCAATGCATATGATTAAAGAAAATATGGACAAGCAGCTCAGTACCTGTAAAGAAGCCCCCTTTTACACCTTGGGTCCTCTCACCACAGACATCGCGCCTGGATACGATCATATTACCTCGGGGATTGGCGCGGCCATGATCGGCTGGTACGGCTGTGCGATGCTTTGTTATGTCACGCCCAAAGAACATCTGGGCTTACCCAATAAGGAAGATGTAAAGGACGGCGTCATTGCCTATAAGATTTCCGCCCATGCTGCAGATCTCGCCAAAGGTCACCCTGGGGCACAGGTTCGTGATAACGCCTTATCCAAGGCGCGTTTTGAATTTCGTTGGGAAGATCAATTTAATTTATCCCTGGACCCGGAAACAGCCTATAAGTACCACGACGCTACGCTACCAGCACAAGCCGCGAAAGGCGCACATTTTTGTTCCATGTGTGGTCCGAGTTTTTGTTCGATGAAAATCACGCAAGATGTGCGAGATTATGCAGCCCAAATGAAGATTGAAGAAGATGAAGCCATTCGGATTGGGCTGCAAGAAAAATCTGAAGAATTTCGAAAAGCCGGCAGCGAAATTTATTTGTAAGACACCTCTCCATGAGGAACCGAATATGAGTCAGATGAAAATTGCCCCTCTCCGTGAGCGTGATGTCACCCGTCACATCGCACGAGAATATTTCAAAGAGTTCGATCAACTCATTGAAAGCGACGTGATCATTGTGGGAGCCGGCCCTTCCGGGTTGTTGTGCGCCAGAGACCTAGCCAAACAAGGGCTTAGGACACTATTGATTGAACAGAGCTTAGCCCTGGGCGGAGGATTTTGGTCCGGTGGCTATCTTATGAATAAAGCTACTATCTGCGCACCGGCTGATCTCATCTTGGACGAACTTGGTATTCCCTATAAACCCATTCAAGAATGTGATGGCATGACGATAGTCGATCCGCCTCATGCCACGGCCCGATTGATTGCCGCTGCTTATGAAGCTGGCGCCAAGATCATGAATCTCACCCGCGTATTGGATTTGATTGTGCGTGAAGCCGGATCGTTAGAAGGTGTCGTTGTGAATAATACTACTGCAGAGATGGCTGGGCATGACATCATTCATGTGGATCCAATCGCGCTCGAAAGCCGTATTGTCGTGGATGCCACCGGCCATGATGCCATCGTGGTTAATCTCCTCAATCGCCGCAACCTTCATGCAACAGTTCCCGGAAATGGAGCGATGTGGATTGCGAAATCTGAAGCCCTGGTGGTGGAAAATACACGCGAAATCTACCCGAATTGTTTCGTGACTGGTTTAGCTGTCGCCGCAGTCGATGGGACGCCCCGCATGGGACCTGCGTTTGGCTCCATGCTTCTCTCCGGTCGACGCGCCGCAGAACTTGTTCGACAAAAACTTAAAGGGGAAGAATGAAGAGGAGCACCCCTTCTGAAGATTGCTAAATCATAACTATGGATATTCAAGATTTTTTAGACCAAGGCGAAGGGAAAGAAGAAGACAAGATTGCAGCCTGGAACCTGTTTCAGAAAGCCTATGAACTCCAAATGAAAGGACAACTGGAGGAAGCGGTAGATGTGTATCAACAATCCCTAGCCATATTCCCCACCGCGGAAGCCTATACCTTCTTGGGTTGGACCTACAGTTTCATGGGGCAACTGAACGAAGCCATTGAAGAATGCCATCGGGCCATTCGCCAAGACCCTGATTTTGGGAATCCCTACAACGATATTGGGGTGTACCTCATCGAATTGAGTCAGCTGGAAGAGGCGATCCCCTGGTTAGAAAAAGCCATGAATGCCAAACGTTATGAAAGCCCAAATTTTCCACATATGAATTTGGGCAGGGTGTACGAACGACAAGGAGAGTGGGATCAAGCTATTGAGTCCTACAAAAAATCCTTAGCCTTGAATCCAGAATATACGACCGCAAAAAAAGCGTTGATGCGCATTCTTACATTAATGAATTAACCAGCATTCCAAGGACGATGTAGTCATAACGACACCATTCTCAACCACCGTGTCATACCCGCGTAGGCGGGTATCCAGAAAATCCAATATAGCCCTGGATTCCCGTTTTCACGGGAATGACCACCATGAAACAAGAGTCTGACTATTTCCTAAACAACAGACTCATAAGAAAAAGGCTCTATCCATGAACGAAACCAAAACTATTTTTGTTGCTGTCAGTGATATTTTCTTCTATACGAAAATCCGTGATGCGTTTTTGCCTTCAGGCTATAAACTCGAGCGGCTTCGCAACATGGAGGACTGGAAGGAGAAAGCCCTTCAAAACCAGCCAATAGGCATGATCGTCAATATGAATGACGACCGATTAAATACACCAGACTTATTAAAAGCCCTTAAAGCTACGCCTGAAACTGCCTCGATTCCAGTACTGGCATTTGCCAATCATGAAGAAATTGGAGCCTGGAAGCTTGCCAAGGA
>QIDY01000074.1 GCA_003228495.1 Nitrospirota bacterium | reverse complement strand
GGGGAAATCCCGTTGCCCTGTATATGCTTCAGGATGGCTCTATCTGCCAGATTGCTCCACGGATCTATCCTTGGAACCGTACAGTCGGAATAGGAGATACACCCAACCGCGCCGCAGCTGATTTTGAAAAAAAGTGGAAACAGGCAGGATTAGCTGACGAAATGTATACTGGTCCTCACTGGGAAGGCGGGATCAAACCGGAAAAACCCAAACCACCTCCTAAACCGGCCGCTCCTCCCGCTGCTAAACCAGAGGCGAATATCGATACCCAAGCTTCAGTTCCCGGAACTCCTGTGACTTCGACAGCATCCAACACCCCACCACCGCCCAAAGCCGACGACACAGCTCCCAAGGAAACCCCTGCATCGTAATTTTTTTCGTTTTCCTGTTTTTACAATTGCAGAATGCCTGGCTAAGATTAACGTAGAAGCCTTATAGCTCTTAGGGTATGTCGGGACGGACCCTTAACTATGGGCATGGTGACGAGCAGCTTTGATGAAAGCTAAAAAAAGTCGCTTTGCTTTTGCAGAACATCTTGGTTGTAGAGAAACTCTGGATGCCACTGCACCCCCAACCAAAAAGGATGCCCGGCGGCCTCAATAGCCTCAATCACTCCATCGGGAGCCACGGCACTCATATGAACTGAGAGCGGGATGGTTTTGACTGCTTGATGATGCGAACTATTAACGGAAATACTTGATTTCTTGACAATCCGTCGAAGCAACGTCTTAGGCTCAATGTGAACAGAATGAGCCATTATCGTGGCTGATTTTTTTGGCAGATGTTGAATCTTGGTTGAAATCTGAGCTGGAATATCTTGAATCAACGTCCCGCCCAAGGCCACATTCATGGATTGCATGCCTCCACAAATCCCTAATGTTGGCACCTGATGCTCAAAGGCCAGTTTCGAGAGCCCGAGTTCCAATTGCGCCCGCTCTTCGCTCATTCGCTGAAATGGATATCTCTGCGGCTCTCCATAGAATCGAGGAGCCAGATCAGACCCACTTCCCGTCACAAGTAACCCATCCAACCGTTGCAAAAGGAATGCTTGCTGAGCACGATCCAGAACCAGAGGGAGTACCAATGGCATACCCCCTGCTTCTTGGATAGCTTGAAGATACCGGGCTCGCAAAAAATAGGTAGGTTCTTTGCCCCCCATATCTTTTCGGTTCCCGGTATTGAAATCCGGGGTAACCCCAATGATGGGATTACCGATTTGATTCGACCGACTCAGGAATCTAATCCAATCGTTCCGTCAAAAAGGCTTCCTCTTCATAGGGAGACGTCCCTACAAACCGAACGGGTTCATTGCCTTTAAGATGATCCGGAGTAATAACGTACGTGCCATAGAAACTCGGTTCCCAGACCCCTTGCGCCAATTCAAGATCACCCCCCGTCAATCCATAGGTAAAGCCTCCCACAATCCCCCCCAACAGAGCATAAACTAGCTTTGCAGGAAAATACACCAGCGTAAGCAGCGCACTTCCAATCCCGAGGGTGGCTTCATTGCTTGCGCTCGACACTTCTTGTTCTTCAGCCAGACCAACGCCCGGTGCGCCAATACCTACGACCAGGGAAAAAGCCAAAAGCACAAGAACGCTTATCCCTTGTTGGAGTACACCTTTTGAAAAATTCTTGGATTGCTTCTTCACGCCTGCCCCTCCTTTTTCTTTGTGCCTCTAAAAAAACCCCTTGTTTAGACGCCCCCTTATTGTGAATACTTCTCTCTCACGTATTTAATGTAACGATAGCAAAATTTATGCCTTAGGTCAGTTTCTTGCCCGTTTCGAATTCCGTAACATCTAACTCGACAATAATCTGTTGCTTAATTTTTTCCGCCTCGCGTTGGACCGCTTCGTCAGTTTCCGAAATAAGGAAATCCCCCAAGACTTGAGTATTCTCTTGTTGAATGCCCTGCTGAATATAGATTCCCAGTTTGTGAAAACAAACGAATTGGGTGAATAAATCGTTCCCCGTTTTTAAAAAGTCTTCTCGTTCATCACGGGGAACCCCGCCAAGATGTTCTTCAAGCCAAGGCTGAACTTCGAGTTGTTTCTCTAACCGTCCTATTTGATCCCTCTTCAAAACTATTCCGACTTGCACTCCGCCTTTCCAGGATCGTTTTTTTACATTAAAGACACAGTGTATGGTGTCTGCTGCACCTTCAAACTGCTCCGGCCCATAAAAAAGGGTAATTCGGAAGAGGGGAATTTGTGGTGGTGAAAGTAGAGACATCGGGAACCTACTTATTTTCTCAAAGAAGATTGGCAAGAAGCAAAGGCAGACAACCCAGCAACTCCAAAGCCTACCGCATTTAGGTTGACACTCGTCAATCTTGAACGATAGAGTCTTTTCAATTGTTTAGATTGACAGCTCGTGATATTTGCCTGAAAAGAAAGGGTGTTACCATGTTCGGAACCATGGGGTTCTCGGAATTGATGATAATTTTGGTGATCTTCCTGATTATTTTCGGGGCCGGTCGATTGCCGCAAATTGGTGAAGGCGTTGGGAAAGCTCTGAGGGGCTTCAAAAAGGAGGTCGCAGATATATCTCCTCCTATGGATCCCAATGATCCACAGGCCTCACCCCAAGCAAGTGAGCTCGCCGGTGGTACGTCAGAAACTTTGCCCTCGGCTCAAACTTCAGCCTCCACTCAGGCTGCACAAGCGGCCAATCAACCCTATCAACCAGGGCCGGAACAGACCCCAGGTACAGCAGCGGCTTTGCTGTATCAAGGTGCAGGACCTCAATCCGCTCAACAACCCAGCAAAGATCCGAGCGGTTCCGCTTTACCACCTGGTCAACCAGGCATAACCGTCCCTGCCCCCATGTCCATGGAAGACCGTCAAGCACAACCGGTACCGACCGCATCCGCCCAATATCCTCCCCTGCCTCCAGGTGCCCAGCCTAAGCCCGTGGCAAAGCGGCCTTCAGCCATTGTCAATAAACAAGCCGTTGCAAGGGTCCAAGCCCAGCAGGCAGCCCGCAAAGCCCAAGCAGTCTCAACGGGGCCCCAAGATATGCAATCCCTTGGTGAAGGACTTGGGAGTGCCGTACGAACCTTCCGGGATGCCGCCGCAGATATTAAAAATTCCATTGATCCTCAGATGCGGACAATCCAAGCAGAAATGGAAGCCGCCGAACAGGAGATGAAAGAATCTATTGAAGTGGCCAAACAACCCTTGGCCTCTAAAGAACCCTCCAGCTCCGTATAATAGCGGTTTCTTGCGAATTTTTCCTTTCTTTTCAAGGCCCAGAACCTTTCTTGGTTCCCTCTGCCTGTTCGCGCTTCTATTCGGATGTGTCGCGGAAACCACGCCAGAACCTCCAGAACGGGTTACAGAACGACTCATCGCCTTATTAGATAACTCCCAACCTGATGTCCGACGAACGGCAGCCTTGTCTTTGGGGAAACTTAGCAATCCTCAAAGTATTTCTGCTTTGGTCTCGTCCTTATCAGATCCAGATGAAGAAGTTCGACAATGGAGCGCATGGGCCTTGGGGAACATAGCCGACTCCCTTACCCAAGAGGCATTAATTGCCTTGGTCCAGCATATTACCGACCCTTCAGATTCCGTTCGACAGGCCGTTGTTTTAGCCTTACGTCAAACGACTATTTCAGAAGAGGTGATGCAAGTTTTTGCGGAAGCCTACAGCATTTCTACACCGGCAACCCAACTCACGATTATCCAAGTACTCGCCCAATTTGAATTCCCCTTTGCCTATTCGTTATTCATTCAGGCTCTTAAAAGCCCTGACCCACTGATTCGTCAAACTGCTATTGCTGGACTAGGCGAACTAGGGGACTCCCGTGGCCTTTTAGTCATGCGTACACATCTCCTTCAAGATTCCAATGTTGGCGTACGCTCAGAAGCGGCCTTTCGCTTGGGCAAATTAGGAGGCCCCGCCGACATACCCGCCCTCCGTCAGGCTAGAGAAACAGACCCTACGCCCGATGTTCATTTTTGGGCAACATGGAGCCTTGCTCAAATTGGCGAAGAGGCCTAAAGGGGACAATGGCCCATCTGCCGGGCGCAGTTTTTTCAAAAAGCCTTATATTGAAAATGGGAGGGAAAATAAGTACAATTGCGCCCTTTCTAGGTTCCTTTTGAATGAACAATGATAATCAACATGAGGTTCAGAGTTTTTATTGGGAAGATAACAGGGTAACACGTGAATGGAACCTAGGCCATACGGGGGGTAGACGCGCTGACCTTTCACATGCCAGGTTGTAAAAAATACCTAACAAGGAGCTAGTGCCGGACATATGAGAAGGGTGGACGGACAAATGAAAAAGGTGCTGTTAGTGGATGATAATACCAGTGCTCGTGAGGCCCTGCGCCTTGTCTTGGAATCCCAAAACTTAGAATGTGTTGAAGTGAGCAATGGTTCCGAAGCCCTTGAATGGTTAGGCACACACCAGACTGACTTGATTATTTCTGACAATCAAATGCCGGTTCTGACTGGTTTAGACTTTATCGACCGAATCCAACTTCACCAGAAACTTGAAAATGAACCCCCAGTTATTCTCTTGAGTGGGCATCTCAACAAACAAGAAAAGCATCGGGCACGTCAGGCAGGAGTGTTTGCCATTCTGGATAAACCCTGCAATTTCAGTGAATTTCTCTCTTTGGTTCAATTAGCCCTTCAGCCCTAGCGCCATTCCTATTTGTCTTTCTTCACTTTTTCTCCATACTACCAGCCCTTAGGCTCTAACCCGTTCGCGGTATTTACTCTTCTCCCTTCCTCTCGATATTTTTTAAAGTAACAATCGATTGAGACCAGAGACCTGTTGTTCCATATAGGAGCGCCATGTAATCCGAAGAGGCCATAATTCCCTTAAATTCTAGGTGATCGATGAACACCGTTACAATCCTCTAGAAAAGGAGAAACCTGATGCTAAAAACATTTGTCGGAATGATCATAGGGTCAATGATGACCATGCTGCTCCTAGGCGGCGCTTCCACGGCAGACCAAGTTCTAGCCAATGCCCAGACCTTATATCTAGACCAACTCAACCGACCAGATGGGACAACGACTCTCCTACTTTTAGTAGTGTTAAGTATATTTATGGGAGCCTTAACATTATGGCCGGCAAAACCCGTCAAAGAAACAGAGAAAGTCATTAAGAGATTACGGCGACATTGCAAGTAAGGGATCCTTCCAAAACTCTTCCAAACAGAATTGGTCTGGCCCTGATTTTATGAAGAGGGCCGGACAGACCCCTCGGAACAATGGACAACAAACCTCGTTCAACCCGACAGACAATCCTAAGATCTGCGCAAACTTTCCCAGGCCCGGTTTCTGATGGTTCCGCCACATTCTCCCATTAGGGTCTGCTTCTTCTACGTTTCCTTTCCAGAGCCTGTTGAATATTTCCCTCCCGAAGAGAAACGTTCTAGGAGAAATCGATATCAGCCAGCCGAGGGGAATGGTCAAAAAAGTCCGTTCGCCTGCGCGTAGCCGCTTTCAGCCTTCGTAACCACTTCGGCGAAATAGGCTCGGCGAAGGCAGGGAACGCCGCTGGCATGCAGGCCGTAGCTTTTGCGAAGGCTAGCGGCTTTTTTCAACATTCCCATAAGAAATGTTTCCCATACATTCACGTGGAGAGTTTTCTTTGCATTGCACAAAATTTTGTTATAATTGACTTCACGAGAGATAAAAAAATCTTTTTGTATCCACTTAGAGGAGGGCTGCATGGCAAAAAAACTATGGGTGTGCGTGATCGCATTGTTTCTGCTCACGGGAATGTCGGGAATGGCTTTAGGGGCTCACGATAACGGTGGGCCGGGGTGCGGCTTGGGGAAATTAGCTTGGTCAGACTATTCGGAAAAATCTCATAATATTGCTCCTCAGGTTATGATGGCCACAACTAATGGCACCTCCGGGTCTCAAACGTTTGGAATCAGTTCGGGAACTTCCGGCTGCACCAACGATGGACAGGTTTGGGCATCAGAAAAAGTCAATGTGTTTACAGCCCTGAATTTCGACAACTTATCACAAGAAATGGCGCAGGGCCAAGGTGAACATTTGACATCATTGGCTACATTGCTGGGCATTCCCGAAGAACATCACCAAGAATTTTTTGCGATGACGCAAGAGAACTATACAACCCTGGTTCAAGCCGGAGAATCATCTCCAAAAGCCGTGGTAAAGGCTCTTCATGACGCCATGGCAGGCCATGTTGTTTTAGCGCAAGCCACCACAAAGAAATAGACTTCGTTAGGCTCCAGCTTTTTAAGCTGGAGCCTATTATTTTTTCTTCCCCGCATGTGGTCACACAGCTTCTAATTTGCCTTGGCCTGTTGTTTCTTCCTTTTGTAGCCAACGCGCAAAAGACAACTCTCCCATATCTTCAGAAACTGACTGAACAAGCCGTCAGAGCAAAACTCTACGAAGACCGTTACTGGCATCTGTTACTCCATTATCGTAAAAATTTCTTTGGCGGCCACACGAGTGAAGTTGACGATGAGGGGTTTTTTCTTGCCAAACAAGGAAAGACGGATCCTGAGACAGAGTTAAGGGCAACATTGTCTTCCTTTTTTTCTGATGAATTGGTCGGTCGGTCACAACAACCCGCGCAATGCGCTTTTGTGGCCCGCTATCACTGGCTTAACAAAAAATTGGGATTTGACAGGACCAAGCTCCCTCCCCATCCGTGTAAACGCTTTCAGCAATGGCTTGATGAATTTAATGCTGAATTCATTTCCATGATTTTTCCCTCAGCCTATATGGACAACCCCGCTTCCATGTTTGGCCACACCTTTCTCCGAGTTGACCCAAAAGACCAAACCGAACAAACACGAATTCTCGCCTATACGATCAACTATGCGGCGGAGGTGCCGCCTAATCCAGGAATCGAATACGCCTATAAAGGAATTTTTGGAGGATACAAGGGCTTTTTCTCGACCATCCCCTATTATTTAAAAGTGCAGGAATACCGGGATATTGAGAATCGAGATATTTGGGAATACCGACTCAATTTTTCCCCCAAACAAATTCATCGGCTGCTCATGCATGCCTGGGAGTTGGGCAACGCCTATTTCGATTATTTCTTTTTCAAAGAAAATTGTGCTTATCACATTCTTTCCTTATTGGAGGTGGCAGACCCGTCGCTTCGTCTCACTGAACGGTTTCATTTCTTGACCATTCCGGCGGATACCATCCGCGCCTTGGTCAAAAATCCAGGGCTGGTAGGAGAGGTTTCTTATCGACCAGCAAGAAGTACTCAACTCAAGCGAAAGCGAGAAGCCCTTAGCCAGGAAGAAAGCCAATGGATACCGCAACTGGTCGAAGACCCGTCTGCTGCCCAATACAAGGAATTTTTAGCTTTCTCCATTGAACAGCAGGCTTTCATGTTGGAC
>QIDY01000072.1 GCA_003228495.1 Nitrospirota bacterium | reverse complement strand
ACCGCAGCAATATTGCGGCGGATACGCTGATGAGCTTAGGCTATAAGAACGTCTATAATGTTGAAGGCAGCATGAATGCCTGGGAAGGATCAGGCTATCCTATCGAGCATTCTCGATAAGATTGCTCGTCACTCTTGATCAACGGTGGCTTTGACAGTTGAATAAATCTCATCAAATTGAGGGTGAATCTCTCGAAATGCTTCCAATAAATTCGGATCGAAATGCGTCGGTTTGGTGCGGTCATTGCCATTCAGCATAATGTCTAGTGTTTTGATGTGCGAATAGGCCGGCTTATAGGGCCGCAGACTGCGTAAAGCATCATACAGATCGCACAGCATGACAATTCGTCCCGTTATGGGAATCTGTTGCCCTTTCAAACCGCATGGATACCCGCTCCCATCCCATCGTTCATGATGCGTAAGCGCCACTTCCTTGGCCATCTCTAGTAAGGGTGACGCCGACCCACTCAACAAACTCGCGCCTAAGAGCGGATGCTGTTTGATTGCTTCCCATTCTTCCTCGGTAAGCGGCCCATTTTTCCCTAGCACCGCATCGGGTACGCCAATTTTCCCCACGTCATGCATCGGCGCAACAGCATATAATCCTTGTGCCCGATTGGGCTCCCACCCGACAAACAAAGCCATCGCTTGAGCATAGTGACTCAAGCGTTCAATGTGGGCGCCAGTCTCTTCATCTTTATAGCGCGAAGCGCGAGCAAGACGGAGCATGGTATCCGTGTAGGCCTGCTCTAACTCATTGTTCTTTTTCTGTTCAGCATCCAGGGCCACTTTCAGGTCCTTGGCGTAGGTCAGTAATTGCTCATGAGTCTGCTTGAGCTGTTGGGTTTTTTGTTCTTCCTTTTTCAGCATTTGCTTGAGATCTTTGGCATAAACCAACACTTGAGAACGAGCAGCCTGCAACTGATTGTGAACAATGTCCGCTGTTTTCGTGGACGTCGTCTTTTTCTGAACAGGACGGAGTCCCCTTCCATTGGGCTTGGGGGATTTGGATTTCATTGATCCAAAACCTCTCTGACTTTGTTGATCAATTCGAGCGGACTAAATGGTTTGACTAAATAGCCTGCAAGTGCGAGCGAGACCGTCTGTTCTCGAGCCTCCACACCATCTTTCGCCGTCAACATGACCACGGGAATGGCAAGAGTCTCTGGTTTCTGACGGAGTTGGGCGATGACTTCACAACCAGTGAGACCTGGCATCATCCAATCAAGAATGAGTAAATCCGGTTGAGATTCCCGAACGGCGTCTAAGGCCTTGCACCCATCCTCGGCAGTGAGAATACGGTAGGTAGGATTTTCGAGCGTGACCTGCACGAGCAACCTGAGGTCTGCATCATCATCTGCAATCAAAATCGTTTTGACTGAAGAACTCATAGACATCCAGGTTGACTAGTTGGCCTACAAAGGCTCAGGGATTTCTAATCTGGTCTCAATATCTTCATCCTCCTTGATGAGATTATTATCTTGGCTCCCCACATCGTTCGTTTCATCAAACGATCCAGCATGCCACATCCGCGCATCGACTTTTCTTGCGACTGTAATAAACCCTGAGTGAGCAACCATCCGATGATCGGGACGCACACTACGACCTTTTACGTTCCAAGTTCGGAGAAGTGTCTCAAAGTTTTGGACTAACGTGAATACTTTGCTCTCCTCCAATGCCTGAACAGTCTGCATCACTTGAGGAACCGTTGGGACATAACTCAGGTAGATCCCCCCGACCCGTAACGCACGTGCAGCATGAGGAACGACTCGCCATGGTTCAGGAATATCTAAGACCACACGATCGAATTGCCAAGCGGAAACCCCTTCGCCAATTTCGATCCCTTCATAGGCATCACGAATTTGCAGGAAATGATTAGGGACTTTTCCCATAAACCGTTCAATGTTTTTTGATGCAGTAGCGGCAAAATCTTCACGAATGTCGTAACTGACCACGCATCCTCGATCACCCACAGCTCGTAACAGCGCCATGGTGAGCGCTCCTGAACCCACTCCGGCCTCAAACACTCTCGCCCCAGGATAAATATCCGCCCAGATCGTGATAATGGCCAAATCCTTGGGATAAATGACCTGGGCCCCTCTGGGCATTTTTAACGAATATTCCCCAAGCGTTGGGTGAATGGCAATCATAACTTTGCCGTTGGAAAACTCCACACTGGTGCCATCGGGCTTACCAATAATTGCATCATGAGGAATACGGTCACCGCTGTGTTGAAACACATCTCCGCTTTTCAGCGTCAGCGCATAGTGCCGCTCTTTCTTATCGATCAAATGAATGCGTTCGCCTGGCTGAAAGTATTTCATAGACTCGGCATTCTACCAAGAGATTTCTTTCCATCGATACCCTTCGAAATGAGGGAAGGTACCGTTGGCCAAAAGACGCGAATCTCGGCTCAACCCAAACACCTCTTTTCTTTCTTGACACCCCCTGCCATCAGACTTATGATTGACTCATTACCCAACCTGTCTGCCCCATTGTCGAAGTATTCCAACATTACTCTGGGCCTTGTTGCTTGCAAGCGACATTTTCCTTTTCTCTGAGGACTTTTCGCTCACTAACTCATGAAACGATTATTTACGGTCATCGGCCTTGGGCGCTTCGGATACAGCGTGGCTCAAACGATGGTCGAAAAAGGATGTGAGGTTCTCGCGATCGACAAAGACGAGGAACGCATTCAAGCCATTAGCGATATTGCGACATTCGCCGTCCAGTGCGATGCCACCGATGAACGGGCGTTGAAAGCCGTGAGCGCGCAAAATGTTGACGTGGCCGTCGTGAGCATCGGTGAGAATATTGAAGCCAGCATCTTGATCGTCCAAACACTCAAAGAAATGGGTGTGAAATCCATCGTGGCAAAGGCCGTCGCACCGATTCAAGGCAAGATCTTAAAGAATCTTGGGGTGGATGAAGTCATTTATCCGGAACGGGATGCGGCGATCCGTCTTGCTCATAGGCTTGTGTCTCCTGGCGTCATCGAATACCTGGAGCTTTCCCCAGGTTATAGCGTTGAAGAAGTCGCGGTTTCCGATACCCTATCTGGGATGAGTTTGGAAGAAATCAAACTGAGGGGACAACACAACTTAAATATTATTGGCATCAAGAAACAGGTCACTCGAATGGTGAAGGGGCAGATGAAGACAGAAGAAACCTTTAATTTTACGCCTAAGCCCCATGATGTTATTGAAAAAGGCGATGTTTTGGTCATGATTGGGCAAGAAGAAGACCTGGACCGCTTCTGCAACGATGTGTAAGAAATTTAACACATCTGTCAAATATCTCCTCATTCTCTGCGCACCATTTCCATATTTTTCTGCTTAATTCAAAATTTTCCCCGGTTGACCCATCCAGGAGATAGAAGTTTTTGCCGATCTTGAATAGGAGACCCATTTACCCAAACAATCAATAACGCAGAATGACAATGATTTCTTCAATATTTTCAATATAGTTAGAGTAACAATATCCATCAGATTTTCATAACTCAAACCAACGATAGCCAAATTTGAATCGGAGGAGAACTTCCCAAATCTACAGGTCTTTGAACGTTTCTTGACATCATGAGACATCATTGGCTTGATTTTTGCTGAATACAGCCTTATCTAAATTTTCAGGGTTGGTTGAAGACGGCAACGCATTCGTAGGGAAGGGGTACTTCAAGAACACATCATGAAATACCAAAGCGTCATGGAACATCCTCACGAAACAGATGGGGTCGCCACCAAAACAGTTGACTCCAAGTCCTCAATAAGGGCATTCAGCCCTGCCCTGGAATCGTTGTACTTCAGATCTTTCGGCAGCCGACCGCTTCTGAATAAAGACTCCGAAATCGAACTGGCCAAAGAGATCGATGACGCCTCTTGTGCTATTCGACTCATCATTAAACAAAGCCTGCAGCTCACCCATAGACTCAAGAAATGCCCAGAGAAAGAAGAGGCCGTTGCTCTGCTGAAAGAAACTTTTGAGCTAAGCGGTCTTTCTGCTCCGGCCATTGAAAAATTGAATTTGGGTTTGTCGGCATTGGGGAAATCCCACCCTGATCAACAGAACACAGTACACACACTTTGCCAACACTTGCAGAAGGCGAAATTTCAATTAGAAAAAGCCAAGTCCGAATTAGTTCAACGTAACTTGCGCTTGGTTGTCGACATTGCTAAACGGTACACGGGGCATGGATTGGCCTTTCTCGACCTCGTGCAGGAAGGTAATATTGGGCTGATGAAAGCTGCCGAGCGCTTCCAATATCGCAAAGGTTTTAAATTTAGCACCTATGCTACCTGGTGGATACGCCAAGGGATCACCAGATCACTTGCCGATCAGTCTCGGACGATTCGAGTCCCAGTACACCTCAATGAAATCTCCAACAAAATTGCTCGAACATCCAAACGTTTGACTCAACGGTTCGCCCGTCCGGCACAAGCGGAAGATATCGGCCAGGCCCTTCAACTCAGCCGGGAGAAAGTTCACGAAACCATTCAAGCGTTTCAAGATCCCATCTCGTTAGAAACACCTGTGGGAGAAGGAGACACTTTTCTCACCGATTTTATCCCTGATCAAAGTACTATCACGCCTGATGGTCCGATTTCGCGTCAGGAAACAAATCAACAGGTTGCCCGCATCTTGGACTCGTTAACCCCAAGGGAGCAAATGGTTATTCGCCTTCGATTTGGGATTGGCCAGGACGAGCCTTGGACCCTTGAAGAAGTTGGGCAAAGCATATCAGTCACTCGTGAACGAGTTCGTCAAATCGAAGCCAAAAATTAAAAGAGCCGGTAATGAAGGATATGCTGGCCGCAATTAAATAACCCCCGATCCTACCTACCCCTCTTCTTTTTTCAATACGATAAACTGCAGAGCATTGATTAAGGGAAGAGGCCATCCCAAACAAAATACTTGTCAAGCAGCTCTTCTTCTCTTTAGCATAAGGGACTTCGTTCATAAGGGCACACCCGTTAATTGGGGACTGTTGAATATCTCTTTCTCATGGCACATACATGCCCTTGGAGACATCGATATCAGCAGCCGACGGGAATGGTCAAAAAAGTCCGTCCAGCAAGGCCGCAGCCCTTTTGGCGCGCGGAGCGTACGCCCAGTACGTGAGCACGGCAAAAGGGCGAGAACGCCGCTGGCGGCTTTTTTCAACATTCCCTTTATGGAAACTGCCTTGTGCTTAAACCTTAGCCACTACACCCTACAAAACCTCACGAATAAAGGAAATCGGGTAGAATTAGTAGAGAGACTATAGCCTAGGAAAAAACAGAAT
>QIDY01000029.1 GCA_003228495.1 Nitrospirota bacterium | reverse complement strand
TTGGAGCAATGTCTGCGAAGAGAGCTGAAAGAGGAAATCGATATTGAGATTTGTGATGTACGTCCATTTTATGTTCTTCGCCATTGCTATCCTGAAAAAGAAATCGAGTTGAATATTTTTACGTGTTCCATCCATCAAGGAGAGCCAAAGGCTATTGAATGTATTGAGATGGCGTGGGTTCATAGGCATGAATTATCGTCGTATGAATTCCCGACCGCTGATCAGCCTGTCTTACAAAAGATACTTCAAGGGTTGCTTGAGAAATAATCGAGTGTTTAAGTTTTTTCCACAAAACTATTTTTTGGTAGATGGGAGGGCATGCTTTTTCAGCATCCCCTTATTGGGATATGCGAGGGCTGTTTTGCTGAAGCCGTCGAATTTCTTCTGCCTGTTCATCAACTGTATTTCGCAGATCCTGTAATTGCTTCTGTATAGTGTCTATGTCCGTGAAAGTTTTTTCTGGCTGGGGGTTTGTTGAAAAGGTCCGTTGTCTCTCTTCTTTTTGGTTGTTCCCCATTGACGGTTTGAGGGCTGCATAGTCGATGGCTATCCAAGAATCCTGTGAAGAAATTTTCATGAAGCGTTGTGCTTCTTGTGGTTGTAGGATCGCCTGTGTCTCGGAGAACATGAGAGTTGTGTGCTGTTGGAGATTCCGTGATGAAGAGGCCATTTTTGATTGATTTCCTATATAATTTCCAGGATTCTGTAACTTAAGGAAGAAGATGCTAGGGGAGAAAATAGCTACTGTCCCGCTTACCTGGGTCGCCCCATCTTTATCACCTGTACTGCTAAAAGCGATGAGTTCCTCTGGAGTCGCCTGAGAGAAGGCTTCGACAATGTGCGAGGCCAAAAAAGAAATCTGAGTGTGAGAGAATACGGGAAGTGGTTCAGAGCCTGAGAGAAAGACTTCTTGGAGAATGCCCATTTCCTGTGTTTGAGAGATTCCCCCTAATATCTGCTTCATGAGCGACTTTGAGAATGCCTGAGGATGTTTAGGTGGGATCTTGAGTGCATGAGATGTTTGTAAGACGATGCTTCCCTTTTGGCTTTCATGGATTGAGGTTTCAACTTCAGGGGTCCAAGAACACTGAATGGTCAAGAGAAGGCATGTGGCCATCGTTCCACATAATTTGAGGAAAGGGAAACGTTGTGATAGTAAGAAGGAATTGCGCAAAGGAAATACAGGCGTTCGTGAAATCTGCGTGTGGTGGAAAAGGACGATACTTCGGTGTCAAGCCATGGCTATGGAATCAAATAGCCCTGGGAATTTTAGGTTTGCCGAATTCCACAAGCCCGTGCAATGCCATCTTGATAGCGGCTCCATAGGGTTAAGGCTTCCTCCAACCGGGAGAGAATCTGGTATTGTTGGTCAGGTTCCTTTGCCTGATGGATAATCATATCGTAGATGACTTTTCGGGATCCTGGCTCAAACATGTGCTGGGCTCGAAAGTAGTCCATGCATTCTGAGGATAGACCTTGATGTTGAACGAGTGCATATTTCTTAATCAAATCTTCAATTTCTGCTTGGTTTTGTGGTGGCTGTGGATATAACACTTCTTCGGGGTCGCGAGATGTGCCTTTGATGAAAATGGTTAAAACCGCTGCTCCCAACGTCCAGTCGTCTTCTTGGCAAAGGTGGTTTAACCATTGTCGATAGCTACGGCTATGGGCTAATAATTCCACGTCCCGAAATCCGGCCCTGTCGAATCCAAGACCGTTCATCATATGAAGAAATAATTCTTGGTGCGGGCGCCCTAAAGAAAATCCTCCGGTTTCTTCTTCATAAATGATGGTGGCCAAGCGACGGCGCCCTTCCCAAGGAGGATTTTTCCCAAGAATCTGTGCAAGAAGGACAGAAAAGTCTCTGACATAGACGACATATTCTTGATGAAAAAAAATATTTAATTGTTTTTTGGTAATCGTGTTACTTTGAAAACGAGACGTGGCCCAATGGTGCTTGCGGCGTAGGATATCAAAGATGCGGTCGCGAAAATGTTCAGGAGAGAGTGTTTTGAACATGTAGGTGTGAATAGGACCTGAGGAGAAATTTCTTAATGAAAGACGGGCCTTGGTCCTGATTTTCTCATTCAAAATAACGTTGCGAGACCTAGCCCAATACCAATAGAATATCACACATTCAGTGAGCCTGTAACTATGCAACCTATTAGTATCGCGGATCCCGATAGTATTCTGGAATTGTTGGCCGACGTGGCTCTGAGGGGGCAGGGTGTCACGACCGAAAATCTCATGGAGTACCTAATGGATGAGGGCTTTATGGAGCCCACCTACTTGAGTGCGAAGGGTGAAGATCCCGAAGCTTATTATAAGGGGCAATCTCATGCATGGGGGGTGTATCAGGTTAGGGAATGGAAGCGGGTAATCATTATTTCCGGGGGGGGAGCTGGAAAAGAGCGGCGGATGCAAATTACTGAAACACCTTGAAAAAAAGATTGAGATGAGGGCGATTAAGGGAAATGGGGGTGCCGCGAGGTTGCCGACTCTTAGTACCATCCGCCCAGCAACTTGCCCTCTTCAAAGTATAAATATCGGTGTTTAATCGTACTGGAATCGATCCAATCCTCATACACCCATTCTTCCCGTCGGATGCCTTTTTCGGTATAGCTGACATTCATTTGATAGGGAGAACCCCAGGCTTTCATTACTTGTTCTCGACTCATCCCGGCCATCACCGCTTTATCTTGAACATGTTGTTCAAACGTGGGGTCAAGTAACCGCGGGACGATACCCCAGCCCAACATCCAAATGGCAAAGGCGCCCAAGAGGCAATAGAGCGTCAGACGAACCGGGCGGCGGCAAATCCAAGGAGTTGGAGATGCTTGGGAGGTCTGACTGTTGGCTAGGCGAATGCTCACAAAAAACACGCGGTAACGGGAGATAATGAGAATTGGGCGTGACCCATGAGTTGAATCAAAACACTCTATCAGTGGGTTTGAAAAGGGGTCAAGATTAGGTTTGGTATGTTTCTTGAGGTTGAACAGAATCCCAATTTTGACGGGTCGTATTTTGTCCGATTTAAGGAAGTTGGGCCACCTCGACAGATCACACATATCAAGTCCTATGAGGCTGTTTCCCGTGGAGAATGGTGTGATGTGACGGGGTGGTGTGATGATCTCGATGATCCCCTTTGCCCTGCCTTTGCCCAGAAGGTAGAAGATTCAGGAGCCGGAACCGCCTATATCATCTTTGGGGGAAATTGGGGAATTCGATTAAAGCCCGAGGCTCATACGGGGGATTGGAATCTTTACGATTCTGAGCAATGGGGAGAAGGATATCTGTCTATTGGCGAAGAGCGAGACCTTCGATTTCTCTAGGGCGGAGAGTAGCGATCAGTGCAACTACAGTAGATCAGTCTAATTTTAGACATGCTCCTATTATTGATATCCGGCAAAACCGAGATCTCCTGTCGAAGCTAATCCGCATATTCTGGACGAGGAATGGATTTGACCGCTGGAGTTTGAACAGGGCGTTGTTTTTGAAATTCAGGAGAAAATGGATTCGTGATAGGTTCGTGCGTTAAGCGTTGTTGGTGTTCGACAAGTTGAAGACTTTGGGTCGTGATTTCCAATCGGTCAATGGGTGTCTTGAGAGAAAAATGATTGGGAATGCCATTCACTGCAAACATTTGATACGCCAAGGACCATGAGAGCTTTTCCTTTCCTCGCTCTTTCACGATCAAGGAGGCCTCTGGTGAGGGTGGCCCTTTGAATACCAACACCCACAAATTAGATCGAAATGCGGGAGCTGATGGATTGGAAGGCGGCAAGAATTCCGGAATGAGGGAGGGTAGGGTTTCTAAGGAGACAGCAGGCGAGAACTCAATTTCACATCGTTGAACATATAACGTGGGAAAGTCTTTGCCTTCATTCAGGTCGGGAACATAAGTAAATGAATACCGCACTTGAATGCCATTTCTGGTATAGGTATAGACATCTTCCCCATTTTCTGGGGAAACTAAATTTTTAAAATATTTTTTCCAATCAGCAAAGGTGTAATAACTAAAGACCCGGAGTGCGGCTTTACGGGAACGAATTGCCATGGGTGTGCCCAGTTGAGTACGTAATTCTTCCTGTGTTAGGCCCAAGAAGCCATCTTCAAAATACGGCTTCGCAGCAGAAACGGTTGGATAGGCCAGCCATGTTCCAAGGCAGACAGGTAAAGCGATTACGAGGAAAAAGAACAGAGAGTGGGATCTTTTACAAAGCTGAGCAAAAAATGTCATAACAAGATTTAGGATAGTATCCATCGTATCCTATTTGTTGAAATTCCTCGAAGTCAAGAATGTGGGATGAAGATTAATTGCCCTCA
Source organism: Nitrospirota bacterium (assembly GCA_003228495.1). Taxonomy (GTDB): domain Bacteria; phylum Nitrospirota; class Nitrospiria; order Nitrospirales; family UBA8639; genus Nitrospira_E. The sequence goes on along the minus strand of QIDY01000029.1, from coordinate 600 downwards.
GGCCGAAAGAGATTAAGCGCGTGAGGTAAAATTTGTGGGTGATGGGAGATTATACATGAAAGAACAGTTGGAAGAGATCTTAAATAATCGGATCCTTGTGCTGGATGGCGCGATGGGCACAATGATTCAAGCCCATAATCTTAATGAAGCGGATTTCCGGGGGCCGCGTTACGCCGATCATGTTTGTGATGTCAAAGGTAACAATGACCTGTTGGTCCTGACGCAGCCCAAGATTATTGAGGATATTCATGTGCTCTACCTTGAGGCTGGAGCCGATATCATTGAGACCAATACCTTTAATTCCAATGCCATTTCCATGGCCGATTATCAAATGGAGGGATTGGCTCACGAACTAAATGTTGTGGGCGCACAAGTTGCCAAACGAGCGGTGGATCGGGTGCAGACGGAACACCCTGCTCGGAAGTGCTTTGTGGCCGGGGCATTGGGTCCTACAAATCGAACCGCTTCAATGTCGCCGGATGTGAATAATCCCGCGTTTCGAGCCGTTACCTTCGATGATCTAGCCCAGGCCTACTATGAGCAAGTCCAGGGGTTAGTGGAAGGGGGTGTTGATCTTCTTCTTGTTGAAACCATTTTCGA
>QIDY01000010.1 GCA_003228495.1 Nitrospirota bacterium | reverse complement strand
ATTCCCAACTGGCCGATAAGTGAAGTGATGAGTACCAAGCCCAACGCAAAGATCATCACAACGGGGATGAGAAGCCAATTTTGTTGAAGAGTTTTCAGAGTCGCAAGCAGGGATTGCTGATATAATCGAACTGTTGCGTGAAAGAAGCCCTGCATTAAAGGAGAGATGCCACTGTCGTGTTTATGATTTGGCAGGCGGCGGGGATTTCAGATTAATGATATCCTGTTGCTGCTGATCGCGATTTTCACGGATTTTCTGTAGCCGGCTCGGGCGGTTCAACGTCCACCATTTTACCTTTTCTGCAAAGGTTGGAGCTGGGGGTGTGGCGGATCCCACAGGGGAATGTTGAAAATCGTAGCCTTGGTGGGCGTCTTTCTTTTCCAGGAATTTCTGGTAAATATCTTGGTAGAGCTGTTTGAGTGTCATAGCCCTTACCTTACCCCACTTGAATGGGCCTATCAAGTGGAGAATACCTTTCGGGATCGGTTTGACCCCAGCAATCTCTGATCCTGCGTTGACAGTGTTTAGGGATGGCCTGTAGAAGAAAGACCTTTTATAATAGAGGGGTTTGACTGTAGGAGGCCTTTTTTTCGTCAAGTAAAGGTGCGAACCACTTGAATCGAATGTATTGTACTCTTAGATATGGCGTGAAGTGCGAGAGTGGCGGAACTGGCAGACGCGCAAGATTTAGGATCTTGTGGGTAACCGTGGGGGTTCAAGTCCCCCCTCTCGCACCATTTATTTACTTTCATTCCTTAGGGCTCGCGAAACAAGGATTCCTTATCTTATGAAACTAGAAATGACAGAATTGGGGCCCGTGAAACGGGCCTTGAAGATCGAAGTGCCTGAAGATGCGGTAAAGAGTGAATTTCAAAAGGTGTATGCCGAATTGAAGAAGCAAGTTCGTATTCCCGGGTTTCGTCCTGGAAAAGCCCCACTTGAATTATTGCAAAAACGCTACTCGCAATTGGTGGGACAAGATGTGATCCAGCGGTTGGTTCCTGATTATTATCAGCGAGCAGTCAAGGAATCCGGCGTGGTCCCGGTGGTTGTCGACATTCCCCCATTGGAACGTATGAAAGTCGAGCCCAATACCGCTTTTACCTTTACCGCGACCGTGGAAATTAAACCCTCCATTCAATTAGGCGATTACCGACCACCTAATCCCATTTCATTAAAAAAAGATGCTCGATCGGTGACGGATGACGAAATTGACAAGGCCCTCCAGACGTTGCGTCAACAACAGGCGCAGATCGATGCCGTTTCGGAAGGAACCGCCCTGCAAGATGGTCTCTATGCAGTGCTCACGATTGAAGGGTTTCTGGACAACCAATCGGTGGAAGGGTCACAAAAAAATGGGTATCTTCATCAAGTCGGATCCAAAACCCCTATTCTTGGGATAGAATTAGATGAGCATTTGATTGGAAAGATGGCTGGGGAAACATTCGACATTCCTCAGCTGTATCCACCCAATCATCCAGATACGAACTTGGCCGGAAAAACGATGGTCTTGAAAGTGACGATCGATGCAGTGAAAGAACAGAAATTGCCGGATCTGGATGATGAATTTGCAAAAGATTGTGGGGAATATAGTTCGTTGGAGCATTTGAAAACCGCCGTCACCACGCAACTAGAAAATCTTTTGAAGCAAGATCTTGAGGAAGGCTATAAAGATCAGGTGATCGAGCGCCTACTGCAAATGCATCACTTTGATATTCCCGAGGTCCTGATAGAACGGGAATTGCAGACACTGGTTCGACAAAAATTAATGAAAGAGCATCGCCATGCTCACCGAGAAGATGATACAGAGGAGCCACTTCGCCTACAGGAGGAAGCCAAGCGGCTTCAACAGGAGCAGCAACCTGAAGCCAAGAAACGCGTGAAGCTCAGTTTGATCCTGGATGCCATTTCCCAAAAAGAGAGACTTGAGGTTTCTGATGAGGACGTCCAAGCAGAAGTACAAAAGCTTGCCACATCCTTGAAGCTGCCGGTGGAGGAAATTCAGCGCATGGTGGAAGCCGGTGGGCAGGGGGCTCAAGAGGAATTCCGTGAGCGGATGAAAGCCGAAAAAGCCTTGCAGTTTGTCTATCAAAATGCCGTCATTCAAGGGTAAGGAATGGCTTTGTACTCTTAGGACCTGTGATAAAATAACTTTGAGACAGATCCTTACCGGCACAGGTATCTGACACGATAACCGATATCTATTCTAAAACGAGGAGGTCCCAGGGAATGCTCATTCCGATGGTCATTGAACAAACGAATCGTGGTGAACGGTCGTATGATATTTATTCTCGGCTCTTAAAAGATCGGATCATTTTTATTGGGGCCCCGATTGACGATATATTTTCGAATGTCGTCATTGCCCAACTCTTGTTTTTGGAAGCCGACGATCCGGAGAAAGACATTCACCTCTACGTCAATTCTCCCGGTGGAAGTGTGACCGCAGGATTGGGGATTTATGACACGATGCAATATGTCAAATCGCCCATCAATACGATTTGTTTGGGCCAAGCAGCCAGTATGGGCGCGTTGATATTAACGGCAGGGACCACAGGCAAGCGGTTCGCGCTTCCTAATGCCCGGGTCATGATTCATCAGCCCATGGGCGGCTTTCAAGGCCAGGCCACCGAAATCGACATTCATGCCCGAGAAATCTTGAAGATCCGTGAGCGGTTGAATCAAATTATGGCCCACCATACTGGGCAGCCGTTAGACAAAATTGCACACGATACCGAACGGGATTATTTTATGTCTGGTGAAGAAGCCAAAAATTATGGCTTAATCGATGAAGTCATTGTCCGCAGTCAGCAAAAGAGGCACACCGACGAGTCCAAGTCTGGGGCTAAGGGCAAAGATAAAGATTAAGCTTGAAGGAGGATACTTCTTATGGCGCGACAAGCCAAGTCCGATGCCAATCTTCGTTGCTCCTTCTGTGGGAAGAACCGGGATCAGGTTCGAAAGCTCATTGCCGGCCCGACCGTCTATATTTGCGATGAATGTGTCGGTCTATGTAATGAGATCATTTCCGAAGACTGGCAGGAATCCCGTCAGGAAATTTCTGCGAAGCTCTGCAAACCTTTCGATATCCACCAGCATCTGAACCATTATATTATCGGTCAAGACCATGCGAAACGAGTTCTGTCTGTGGCCGTGTATAACCACTATAAGCGGATCGCAGCTCATGAAACTGGGGACGTGGAACTCCAAAAAGGGAATATCCTGATTGTCGGTCCGACTGGAACCGGGAAGACCTTATTTGCGCAAACGTTGGCTCAACACCTGGATGTGCCTTTTACGATTGCCGATGCGACGACTCTGACCGAGGCGGGCTATGTCGGAGAAGATGTCGAGAACATTATCTTAAAGCTCCTGCAGGCCGCAGATTATGACGTGGAGCGTGCAGAGCAGGGAATTGTGTACATCGACGAAATCGACAAGATCACCCGCAAGGCGGATGGGCCGTCAATTACCCGGGATGTTTCCGGGGAAGGTGTGCAGCAGGCACTCTTAAAATTGATCGAAGGGACGGTGGCGAATGTGCCTCCCCAAGGAGGGCGTAAGCACCCTCATCAAGAGTTCATTCAAGTGAATACGGCGAATGTGTTGTTTATTTGCGGGGGAGCATTTGTTGGGATGGATGCCATCATTGAGCGTCGGTTGAACCAAAAACGCATGGGTTTTGGGGCCAATGTACAAGCTCGGGGTAAACAGCAAATTGGGGATCTGTTTTCGAAAGTCGAACCGGAAGATCTGTTGCAATATGGACTCATTCCTGAGTTTATCGGACGGTTACCCATTGTGGCGACCCTGGATGAGTTAGATGAATCGGCATTGGTTCGTATTTTGACGGAACCTAAAAATGCCCTCATGAAACAATATCAAAAGCTCATGGCGTTCGATGAAGTGAAACTCAAGTTTACGGAAGGAGCCCTGAAAGGCGTTGCACGAAAAGCCTATAAGCAAAAGACGGGTGCCCGTGGCCTACGGGCGATTTTAGAATTGATCATGCTTGATGTCATGTACGATATCCCTTCTCAACCCGACGTAAAGGAAGTCTTGATCACTGAAGAGGTCATTCAAGGCAGGGGTGAGCCTATCAAAGTCTTTGAGCGTCAGAAGGGTGTGAAGCCTGCTATTGGGTCGTAACCTTTTCTTTTTCTCCCTCCGCCTCCTGATACCCGCATTCCTTATCATGACAGACCACCTGGGTCCCTGTTTGCTTTCGGTACTTCTCGACTAATGGTTTGCGAAAGAATGTCTTTCAAGAATTCGCGCCCAGATTTGGAGCAAATTGAGTCGATCTGAGGGAGCAAAACCGCAGTCCACGTGGAGGTTTTTACAAGTGAAGGTCGGACCAAGATGGCCCGAAGATTGGCTGCGAAATGTCCAAGTTATTTTCACTCAAAGCCTTAGAGTTTTTTGACCATACGAGCTGGTTTCTTCGCAAGCGATTTTTTTGCGGCCGGTTTCTTGGTCGAGGCATTCTTCGCAGGAACCTTTTTGCCGTTCGTGGCCTGGTTGTCGCCGGCCTTGGTCTTACGGGGTTCAAACTCGAAGCCGACTTTTCCGTCATCCCCGCGTTTCAGGTAAGCTTTGAACTTACGACGTGTTCGTGATGAAACAAAGCCGGTCAGCAATGCGGTTCTGCCTTCACTCAGCAATTTTCGGATCTGAGTGGGTTCAATTTCCTGTTGCAGGATGACTTTGCCCGTTCGAAAGTCGCACGTCTTGTTCGGGCCGACCGTCTTTTCACAGGTATAGTTCATTCCATGTTCATAAACCGATGCCTTACACTTTGGGCAACTGCCCAGTGATTCCTGGTCGAAAAAATCAACCGGTTCACTATTTTCATCGTCATCATTCTGACCGAAGTCAAATTCAAGCTTGTGTTCATCGGTCAGTTTGAGGATTGCCGCAAACGGTCGGCCAAGCCGACTGCGAAATCCCTGCAACG
>QIDY01000169.1 GCA_003228495.1 Nitrospirota bacterium | reverse complement strand
GGAACACTGCGAGAAGATTTTTATTATCGCATTCATGTGTTTGAAATTACCCTGCCACCTCTCCGAGGCCGCCGCGAAGACATTCCATTGTTGGTCAACCACTTTATGGAAGTGAATACAGGGGTCTTTAACCGAAACGTCACCGAAATTGCCCAAGACGCCTTACAGCGCCTGCATGAATACCCATGGCCGGGGAATGTCCGCGAACTTAAAAATGCCATTGAACATGCTTTTGTCACCGTGAATGGTGATTGCCTCACCCTCTGGGACCTGCCCCATGAAGTGCAACGTCCCACCTCGACAAAACCGTCCTCTACCAATCCATCATCTTCCCTCGATTCAGATGAAGAAGCCCGTATTCGAAAGGCGATGGACCAGGCTAACGGCAATAAAACCGAAGCAGCCAAACTTCTTGGTGTAAGTCGTGTGACACTCTGGAAAAAACTCAAACAGTTTTCCACAAAATCCTCTGCCTCAGCTTAATAAACCCCCTTCTCTCAAAGTGTTAATTTGTTAACTTAACAGTTAATGTCTTGTGTTCATCTTTTTCCCGCTCCATTCCAATAACTGTTGAATTCTTCACAAAATATCAATTCATAAATATTTGTTTTTATTTAAAATTTTTATAAATACTCATAATTTTCTTCCATGGCATAATGGTTGCTAGACATATGCTTTAATGTAAACAGCATTCCGCTCCGGTTTTCTAGGCTTGGGATCAAAGAAGGAGTTTGAACATGATTTTGAAACAATTCTATTTACAATGTCTGGCTCATGCGTCCTATATGATTGCGGACGAATCAACCAAAACAGCTGTCGTGGTAGATCCCCAACGCGATATCGATCAATACCTCAATGAAGCCAAGTCTCATGGGTGGACCATTCGATATGTTTTCCTCACCCATTTCCATGCCGATTTCTTAGCGGGACATCTCGGACTTCAAAAACACACTGGTGCTGAAATCTGCCTGGGGTCGAAAGCCCAAACAGATTTTCCGATTCAATCGTTCAAGGATGGAGAAGTTCTGGAATTTGGAAACGTCAGAATCAAGGTATTAGAAACTCCGGGGCATACGCCGGAAGGTATTTCCCTCGTAGTGTATGACCTGTCTAAAAGTGCTGATCGTCCACATTGCGTGCTAACCGGAGATACCCTGTTCATCGGGGATGTCGGGCGTCCGGATCTTATGGCCTCTGTGGGCGTGACAGCCGAGGAGCTTGGCGAGCAACTTTATGACTCCTTACGGAACAAGTTGTTACCCCTGCCAGATGAAACGTTAGTCTATCCCGCACATGGGGCTGGATCCATGTGTGGAAAAAATCTGAGCACAGCGACAGTTTCGACCTTGGGCAAACAGCGTTGGGAAAATTATGCACTGCAACCCATGACCAAAAAGGAATTTGTGGGACTGGTCACCGCCGATCAACCGGAAGCCCCCGCCTATTTTGGATACGATGCTCAGATGAATCGAGAAGTACACCGGACTTTGGAAGAGGTGATGAATGAAAATTTAAATCCTCTTACCCTGGAAGCTGTATTGAAACTTCAACAAAAAGGTGCACAGGTCCTTGATGTAAGGAAAGCCGTAGATTATGCCGGGGGACATTTGAGGGGAAGTCTCAATATCGGCTTAGCGGGGAAATTTGCAACCTGGGTAGGCACCTTGTTGGACCCCAAAATTCCCATCGTTCTCATTACGGAACCCGGGACCGAACAGGAAGCGGTTCAGCGTTTAGGCCGCATCGGATTTGACCAGGTTGCGGGGTATCTGGACGGTGGGATGCAGGCTCTTTTAGACAGACCCGATTTGATTCAAAAAGGTCAACGGATTTCCGCCCAAGCTCTGGCGGAACTGTTGACGACCTCCCATCCACCCATGATCCTCGATGTCCGAGGAGAAAAAGAATGGGCGGCAGGGCATATTGATGAGAGTGTCAACATTCCTCTACCGGATCTTGCTGAACACATTCATCAAATTCCTGTGAACGCTCCTGTGGTCGTGCATTGTGCAAGCGGTTATCGATCCTCAGCCGCCATGGGCATTTTGGTTCAAGCAGGACGAACGGAGGCCATGGATTTAATCGGGGGGTATGATGCTTGGGTTACCACATGGGGACAGCCAAAACACAAGCCGCAAACCGAATGTGCCACGAGTTGCACCACATAATAGGGTGAATGGAGGAGAAAGTATGAGCACTATGTTACTAGACCAAGAACAGAAATCCCCAAAAAAGACCAATGGTAAGCAAGAACTTTCGAATTCCCTTAAAGAGCCGTTATATCTCGATGTCAGAACGCCCCAAGAATTCGAAACCGTACATATTTCTGGCGCTCGAAATATTCCCTTGCCGGATTTACATAAATATGTGGACGAGCTGAAGACCCTCTCTTCTGAACGTCCCATCATGTTGGTGTGTCGTACGCAAAACCGGGTGAAAATTGCTTATGAATATTTGACCAACAACGGCGTCACCAATTGCGGCATTCTCGAAGGAGGTATTACTGACTGGGTTGCTCAAGGCAAACCTGTGATCAAAGGGCAACAACGAATTTCTCTCGAAGGTCAGGTTCGAGCGATCGCAGGGTCTCTCATCATATTGGGTGTCGGTTTGGGAGTCACGATCAGTTCCTGGTTTTTGCTCATCCCCACATTGGTGGGGGTAGGTCTTCTCCATGCAGGCCTGACAGATTCGTGTTTGATGGGCATGCTGTTATCCAAGCTCCCCATGAACCGAATTGGGAATTCCCACTCAGGAATAGGAAAGAAAGGAGATCCCTTATGAATTGTCCACGATGCGAAGGCTTGTTAATGAGCGATCAAGTCTATAACTCGGATGAAGCCTTATCTGTTTTGTCGATATGGCGCTGCCTCAACTGTGGCGAAAATTTCGACTCAATGATTCTTCAAAACCGAATACAACAAAAAGAGAAAGGGATCATGGAACGTCCAAAGTCAACGAATTGGGCAGATTCCAGAAGTCCATTGGCTATCACATCAATAGAACGCATATAATTTCACCCGTTTTCGTACCGAGGGATTCTGACAAATCCATCACACCTTACTAACAAGGAGGCCGTTATGCATCGTTCGATTCGTTCATTATTATTTGTCGGCGCTTTGAGTTTTGTGGCCATTGGTTGTATGACTACACCGGCCATAAGTGGAGAGGGGGGGCCAGCAGATGGGTATACCATTCACGTTCAAGCCCCTCATATGATGGCTAATGGAACGCCGGGAGGGCCCTTCCACCATTATTGCAAAGGAATTTCGCCTGAAGTACTTCAATGTTTGTTGTTTAAATCAACCGATCCTAATGCCAAATTGGTAGCCGTAGAATATTTTTTAGCGAAAGATCTTGTGCGGAAAAATGTTCCGCTCATCACGTGGAACCGGAACTTCCATGACCACGCGGTTGAAATTGCGACTGGTCGTGTGCAAGTTCTGGATCTGCCTGCTGACAAAGCCAGTGAAGTGGCTGCAGTTGCGGCAAAGACCGATGGTGTCATTTTTCATCTTTGGCATGATGACCAAGTGGTTCCGGATGGAAGAGTGAGTATCCCCAACTCCCTCGGTCATAAATTCCGGACGGAATAACCCAAAGAGCAGGGGGGGCACCCAACGTCCCCCCTGGCTTTCTTACATTCGAACTACAAGGAGTGTTTATGGTAGGCAAGATTATCTGGCTGGCGATGGGGTGTTTCTTCTCGCAAAGTTTCTGGCCCTTCGGAAGTGAAGCTGCTGATTCTCAAGTGTTAAAGCCAAGAGTGCCGCGAGATCAAATTGCCGAAGCGCGATCCTGGTCCAATCCGTTTCCCCCAACGCCGGAACATATTGAGGAAGGCAAAAATATTTTTCATGGAAAAGCATTTTGTGTGACGTGCCATGGGCGTGACGGAAAAGGCCTTGGCAAGATTCCGGGGCTAGTAGGAAAACTGCCACGCAATTTTACAGACAAACCCTGGCAGGAAGCCCGCACAGATGGGGAATTGTTCTGGATCTTAAAGAATGGTAGCCCAGGGACGGATATGGCCTCCTTTATCCCGCTGGTTTTGACTGAAGCCGAGGCCTGGCATGTGTTATTATATGTGAGATCGTTCGGAACCCCGTAACGAAAAGGAGGGTGTGACTCATGACGGGCTTAGCCCTATTCGCGTTCACAAGCTGGATGATGTTCACGTCTGTAGAAGCACCCATCGCGCCTGTTTCGCTTCCCTTGCCTGTTGAACCCGACGAAAACTCCCGAGTGGATGAAATCTACGACCAAGAATCCCGCCTCTTTTTGTCCCTGTATTCCTTGAAAGGGGATGGAGAAGTCGATTACATCACCGGGCGTACGGTTCAAGGCCATATTCGTAGCAGCTACGGCAATCCGGTTTACTATCTTCCCGAATACCCAATTTTTTATTGGTGGAACCATACCATGTGGAATGATCCTTTATTGGATGGGGTCAACGGCAACGAATTGGTTTATCAGGAAGACACAGAATTTGATGTTACCCGCTACAAACCCTGTCTCTTTAACGGTCAGCCTTGTTAAGACGTGAAGTGTTTCATGCAAAGGAAAAAGAAGCGCCCATCAATATTTTCCTTGACCTCTGTGTGGCCCTTTATTGCAGTCATGAAAAATTCCTATCACATTTTCCCAAAAACCTAACCTTTACTCTCTTACTCTTTTTCCTTCCTTCCTAACTTTTATCCGTAGACTCCCGATGCGCCAAGTTAAGATCGTCGCCACGATTGGCCCTGCAACATGCTCCTCCGAAAAATTGGAAGAACTTCTGGATGCTGGGATTAATGTTGCCCGGTTCAATATGTCCCATGGGACTCCCGATTGGCACAGAACCACAATTCAACACCTTCGTCACCTCTCTCTGGAGAAACAGACCCCGCTCGCCATACTCGTAGACTTGGCCGGTCCCAAAATCCGTGTCGGAGATCTTCCTAAAGAGGGCAAACTGTTAATTCGTGA
>QIDY01000218.1 GCA_003228495.1 Nitrospirota bacterium | reverse complement strand
TGCAGGGGTAGGCTCAAAGACTAGCCGGAATGACGAGCAGGAAGAGGTTCTTTTTCTTGGGACGATAATGCCTGGTGAGGGGGATTGCCCCTCGCCGGCAAGGGGGTAAGAAAATCGTGTTGCGGGAGAAGTTATTTCTTCCCTTTTTTTGCGGCGCGTTTTTCTTTCATGGTTTTGGCTGGTTTCTTTTTAGTTTCTTTGCGAGAGTCCTGACTTTTTCCCATTGGAATGCTCCTAATTAATGTGTGCGTTTGTTGTGGGCCGCGGAGCCCTAGTTTTCATAGCGATTATTTTTTCGCAGCCGCATTGGCTTTGAAGGCTTTATCCTGAGCTTCCCAGTCTAACCGGAGGCGTTCCGACATTTTTTTCGTATTGTTCTGTTTCTCTATCATGAGATCTGCATTGAGGGCTGACGCTTCGATAGCGTCGCCCACGGCCTGCGAATGATATTGGTCGTATATGACGCGTATCGTTTCGACCAATGGTGTAGGGTAGCCTCGTTTCTGACAAAACTTAAGGCCTGCCGGTGTGAGCGTTTTCCCATCTTCTTCCACCAACGCCTTAGTGCCTGCTGGGGCATCCTTCCCCGTGTATCCGTAGAGTTCTCCAGATTCTCCTTCGGCATACTGCTTGTGTTGTTGGGCCATGTGTTCTGAGTCCTTTCTTGATCTGCGAAGACAATAAAATTATGTATGATATGTTTAGACCGGGTTCACGGTTTCCTGTGTAGTGTAGTCGGTTTGGGACCGTTTGTGAACGGGTTTTTGCACAAGTTGTGAAAAAAAGTAAAGGGGAAAGAGAAGAGCGGATTTTGTATCCTGACTTCCAGGGCTGAAGAGGGATAGATGGAAACAGTGGTCCGTGACATGGTAAAAGACAGGATCATTTATGTATATGGCAAATGATGGTGACGAAAGGGGTGTATAATGGCTGATCAGTGGATGCTTCGTGGGGTGGGGTATGCCAATTGTAATTGTGCGTATGGCTGCCCTTGCCAATTCTCTGCGAAAACGACAAATGGGTTTTGTGAAGCCATGGGGGCTGGACGGATTGATGAAGGGTATTTCAATGATACGCGATTGGATGGGTTGAACTTTGTCATGCTGTTGCAATGGCCCGGGGAGGTGGCTGAGGGGAACGGCAAGCAACAAATCATGATTGATGAGCGGGCAAATGCTGAGCAGCGTGAGGGGCTACGAAAAATTCTTCATGGCGAATCCACCGCTCCTGGAGCAACTCATTTTTATGTGTATAACAGTACGATGTCTGAGGTATTAGAAACGTTGTATGTACCCATTGAGTTGTCGGTTGATGTGGATGCGCGGGAGGCGACGGTGCATGTGCCGGGTTTAGTGAAATCGACCGGAACGCCTATTATGGATCCGCACTCCGGACGACCGTCGCGTTCGCGTATCGATTTGCCCGGTGGGTTTGAATATTCCCTGGCTGAAATGGGCAATGGGACGACGACCGCTCAGGCAGGGATTACCTTAAATCTGTCAAATAGTTATGGACAGTTTAATATTATACATATGAATCAAAATGGCGTGATTCGATCCTAATTTGCAGTCCCACTTATTGCGGCCCGAGGACTCCACGCCATCCCTGACAGTGCGCGGCCCCGCGTGTTTTTGTTGTTGCTGGTTTTCGCGGGGCTATTGATAGCCTCTTTCCATGCCGCTTTCTCCCCCTTTTCCATTCCCTTCTTTACCCAAGCGTGATCGGATTCCGATTCTTTTGGCACTCATTGGAGTGAGCGTGTTGGCCTGGGCGTATGTTGTGTATCTCTGGGCCAAAATGCCCGCGATGGCTGTTGGTGCGCCTGGGATGACGATACAGATGCAATCGTGGATGCCGGCGGATTTTGGATTCATGTTTCTCATGTGGGCCATTATGATGGTGGGAATGATGTTGCCAAGTGTGGCTCCGATGACGTTGTTGTATGCGGGCATGGTTCGCAAAGCGGAACGGCAGGGGACACCCATGGCCCCTACAATGGCCTTTGTGTCCGGGTATCTCGCCATGTGGTGTGTGTTTAGTGTCGGCGCGACGTTGGCACAATGGGTGTTGCATGAAGCGGCGATGCTTTCACCAATGATGATGGCCAATAATCAAACTTTGGGAGGGGCACTGTTCATGTTGGCAGGGGTCTACCAACTGACGCCTTGGAAGACGGTCTGTTTAGATCACTGCCGGTCACCCGCCCATTTTATTGCGGAGAATTGGCGACCGGGAGCCAGTGGCGCATTTCGTTTGGGGCTTCATCATGGGGCGTTTTGTTTGGGCTGTTGTTGGGCCTTGATGGGCCTGTTGTTCGTGGGCGGGGTGATGAATTTGCTCTGGATCGCCGTGATTGCAATTTTTGTGTTTGTAGAAAAAGTGTTGCCGGTTGTGGACTGGAGTCTTCGACTGGGATGGTTCGCGGGAATTGGGCTACTTTTGAGTGGGATTGGTATGTTGGTTATGGCACCATAGTTAGTAGCGACATAGTTGTGATTGTGGTTTCTAAACCTCTGTTTCCCCGTTCCCCTCCGAAAAGGAGAGGAACGGGGAATGGAGCCACTGATTAAGTCAGATGCTTATTTTTTTTCAGGCATGGGTTCCCAATGGCCTTTGGGATTTTTCTCACAATCGGCTTTCGATAATTTAACCCAGCCTTTTCCTTTGCAGGCATTTTTCCCTTCACATTCATTTTTCATGCCCTGGCAATCGCCTTTGCCTTTACAGGCATTGACCCCATGACATTGTCCGGCTTCGCCTATACCTTCTGCCTGGGCCACCGCGGTTGTTCCAAACCCGCCCACAGCCAGCAAGCTAGTGAGGGCCGCTCCCACCAATAACGATTTCTTTGTGTTCATACACCAAACCTCCTCTGTGTTGTGAGGGTTAAGGGTACCTGAGTTCAAGGCAGAACCTGTCCTGCATCACGGGCACCAGCTGATTAGTGGGCAGTCTTGGTTTGGTGCGTTTTATTACATGTTTTTTCAGGAAAGAGAGTATTTGTGAACTCGCTTGCGTTTTTTGTTATCTGGTGGAAGGGTCAAGGGGCGGTGTACTAAGAAGGCCTTGGATGGCCGACGCGATATCCTCTGGTTTGGTGGTGGGAGCGAAGCGTTCCTGCACTCTTCCAGATTGATCGACAAGAAATTTGGTGAAGTTCCATTTGATGGCTTTCAATCCCAGGAGGCCTGGTGCTTGGTTTTTGAGATGTTGATAGAGAGGATGGGTGTTAGGTCCATTCACCTCGATTTTAGCGAACATGGGAAAGCTGACACCAAAATTGGTTTGGCAAAAATTTTGAATTTCTTCATGGCTTCCTGGATCCTGGCTACCAAATTGATTGCACGGAAATCCCAATACTTCAAATCCTTGCGCCTGATACTGTTTGTAAAGAACTTCCAGGCCGTGGAATTGTGGGGTAAATCCGCATTTGGATGCCGTGTTGATGATAAGCAAGACCTTATTTTTATACGTTGAGAGCGGTTGTTCCTCTCCGGTGATCGTGTGACAAATGATATCGTAGATGGTGCTCATAGATGAATCCTTTGGTTTGTGTATAAAAATAACCAGTTCTTGAATGTTCTTTACCGGTATTTGACAGCTTTCAGATTGTCCTGTACTCTATAGTTCGTTCATGCTGATTCGGTCCGGCGGCGAGAACGTTCAAAATTCTTCGGGCCTCGCGATCGTGTCGCGACCAGATCCTGCTCGGAGCGGACTTCCCACCTGATTCTGCTTCCCTCGGTTTTCTGATTACGTGTAGATACGATCCTTATAACAAAAGGAATAGTAGTATGTCTGCAACTGCGTTGTCTCAGTTTGGTGCGCTTGGTGTATCCGAGCGCTTAGTTGAAGCCCTAGATAGGGCTGGGTTGAAAGAACCAACCCCCATTCAAACTCAAGCCATTCCCCCGGCCTTAGAAGGCCGTGATGTGTTGGGGTGTGCACAGACCGGTACGGGTAAAACCGCGGCCTTTGTCATTCCGATGATTGAGCGTTTAGCCGCTGGCCCGAAAGGCAAACCCCGTGCACTCATTTTAGCCCCCACCCGTGAATTGGCGTTTCAAATTCAAGGGACGGTCGATAAGCTTGGCCGCTCACGTGGGATTTTTTCGACGACGTTGGTGGGCGGGGCCGATATGCATGCCCAAGTCCGAGGGCTTCGTCAGCGGCCTGATGTCATCATTGCTACCCCAGGTCGGTTATTGGATCATATGTGGCAAGGGACCGTGATGTTTACGAAGCTTAGTATTGTGGTTTTGGATGAAGCCGACCGTATGTTAGATATGGGGTTTGCGCCTCAATTGAATCAAATCATCGAGGCCTTACCCGATGCCAGGCAGACGTTACTCTTCTCAGCTACGATGCCCGACAATTTAGATGATTTGGCCCGCATGTCGTTGAACGATCCGGTCAAAGCATTGGTGGCGAAATCTGCGACTCCAGCTGAAGGGGTGACGCATACCGTGCATCACACCAACAATTCCCAAAAAACTGCTCTGCTGCTCTCCATTCTGAAGGAGACCGAGGGGTCAGTGTTGGTTTTTACTCGGACCAAACATCGTGCTGACCGGATTGGGGAAACTCTAGAAAAGGTTGGCTGCCGCGTGGCCGTTTTGCATGCAGGACGTCGTCTTCCACAACGTCGAGCGGCCCTCGAAGGATTTCGACGAGGACGTTTTGAAGTGTTGGTGGCGACCGATGTCGCGTCCCGTGGGCTGGATGTAGACAATATTCGCCACGTGATCAATTATGATTTGCCCCACGTTCCCGAGGACTACGTTCATCGTATTGGTCGCACTGCACGAATGAAGGCTAAGGGCTGGGCCACTAGTTTTGTCACGGGTGAAGATAATCGGTCGTTGCGAATGATTGAAAAATTGTTAGGGAAGGCGGTCCCTGGCAGTGGGCCCCCTTCTGTCAGTCATGCAGCGACTCGGTCCCCTCGTCCGGGTTTTGCAAATCATAATAGTCCTAGAGGCCCGCGATCGGATCGTCCAGGACGGAATCAACCGGGTCGTCGTCCCCGTTCAACGTCTTATAGTTTCTAAAAACGTGCTTATCACCCAATTGTCAATTGTGGATCATCCCCAAGGGGCTTGCTGCCCCTTTGGGGAGGTTTTGGCATGTTTGAGTATGGTTGGTTAGGAGTTATGGTGTTTCAGGCCCCCTCCCTCCTAATTGATGAGAATTTTTTTTCGCACTGGTCGGGTTGGGCGTCTTTTTTAAATTGTGGTTTTTTATTTCTGACCTTATATTGGTGTCAGTGGTAAAAGTCGAACGTGGTTCCGTTAAAGAATCCGTCACCAACTCATGCGTCGGATCGTTCGCATTGGCTC
>QIDY01000068.1 GCA_003228495.1 Nitrospirota bacterium | reverse complement strand
GTGGCTGCGAGGATAAAGGTCCAGCGGGAGGACCATTGGCCATGCATGGATTGACGATCAGAAATGTTCATAGGATGTTATGATGAAAATTCAGCAGGAGACGGGAGAGTGTAGTCAAGGAACCTTCTAGTTTCAAGAGTTTTTGAAGATGCAATCGGTTGACGAGAAATGGAACTTGAGATGTACGCCTTCCTCTGACTATAGTGCAAGCCTTCTTTCTACTCCTTATTTTGGAAGATGTGTCTTATGGGTGACGAACGACGAGATCGAAAAGTGATTGCGCTGGCGCCGATGCCGCCCGAGAAGTCCGCTTATGCTCTGGCGCGATACAGTCGGTCGCCGGATTCGATTGAAGAGAGTTTGAAATGGGTGCATGCTCATTCCTCGGAAAAATTCTGGGAACAATTTTATTTTGCCTATGGGCATGGGTCGATTGCCGATCTTGGCCATGTGACAATTTGCTTTGAAAATATTTCTGAGCTTGCCGCTATTCGCTTGGAAGATGAGCCGCTGTGGGATGGCCAAGCCAAATCCAGTCGGTATCAAAATTTTGCGGCCGCGGGGTGTTATGTGCCTAGCGAAATTACGAATAGCGAGACGGAAGGTGAGTATCGCGGCATATTAGGAAGCCTCTATAACATTTACCGGCTATTGAAGGATCCGATCCGCAAGCATTTGACTGAACGGTATCCTAAGCCGGACGACATGAAGCTGGCGAATTATGACCGGGCAATAGGTGCCCGTACCTACGATGTGATTCGCTATTTACTGCCGTTGGCGGCCAAGACGAATGTGGGGCAAGTCGTGAGCATTCGCACTTTGGAAAAACAAATGACGCGCTTGCTCTCAGCGCAATTGCCGGAATTGCTTGGCATTGGCGAGGACCTTAAAGAAGCTTGTGCCAGTAAGCCATCCAGTATGTGGGCTGATTTGCAAGAGGAACCGTCTAAGAATCTCGAAGCGATGGCGCCCACGTTGGCGCGCTATGCGGCTTCCAATGAGTATCAAAGTTCGGTGTATCGAGACATCATTCGACAAGTCAAGGGCATCTTGAAAAAATCCGGGCTTGATGATCCTCAATCGTGGAAAGGGTATGATCAGACGGTCGATTTGCTTGAACCGCATGCCCCGTTGGACGAACTGGTGACGACGTTGGTCTATCGGGTGAGTCAGGCGCCCTATCGGTTGCTTTTGGAATGGGTGAAGGATTGGTCGGAGCAAGAGAAGCAGGCTGTGGTCGACGCGGCGATCAAAAGCCGAGGACCGTATGATGATCTGGCCAAGGAATTCCGTTCAGGTTATGCCTTTATTTTTGATGTGTTGATGGATATTGGCGGATGGCGGGATATGCATCGCCATCGGCGATGCCAGCAGGTGCAACAAAATTTCACCACCGTACATGGCTATGATGTGCCCCCTATCTTGGCTGAGGCTGGCGTGGAGAAAGAATATCGGCAAGCCATGGATGCGGTGCAGCAGGATATCGAGCGGTTGCGTACAAATAATCAGGAAGCGGCGTTGTATGCCATTCCTTTTGGGTTTCGGGTGCGGTGTCTGTTTAAAATGGATTTTGCCGAGGTGGAATATATTTCCAAATTGCGGTCCGGTGTAAAAGGACATTGGTCGTATCGGACTGTAGCCTGGGAAATGAAACAACAAATGCTCAAACGCTATCCTTATTTGGGTAGTTTGATTGAGGCGACATCCCCAGATGTCGAGGATTCTTTAACCAGGTGACTCTACGTTAGAAAGATCGGAAAAATTGTGACGTCCACTTACAAAACGAATATTGAAACGGCTATTCCGACCGGACGATGGGATGTGGTTTATGATGAGGCGTCTTGTTGGTCGGAACAGGCCGATTGCGGCCCCTTACCATTTTTTGCGGTGAATGTTGTCTGCTTATTGCGAGGGGACTTTGCTCAAGCCTGGAGAGTCTATCCTCAAGCTCTGGGCGAAGAAGCTGATGTTCAACGTGTTCGTGAGTGGGTCGAGTGCCTCCGAAATCAGTATGCCGATTCACCCCATTTAGCATTAGTCGAAGGAATATTCCATACGCAATCCGGTCTTCTGGATGATGCCTTTGCCTGTTTCGAGCGAGTGGTAGCTCTCGCGCCAGAGTCTCCGTATCCATATTTTTTTCTTGCCCAGATTCATCACCGCCAAGGTCGAATGGATCAAACGGTGAAAGGCTTTCGAGAAGCGATTAAACGAGATCCATCGTATGTTGCTGCTCGGCTCAAGCTTGGCGTGGTCTATCAGGAACAGGGACAGTTAGAGATGGCGATTCCCCAGTATCGTGAAGTCTTGAAGCTTCGTCCCGACGAAGCCGTGGGGCACACCAATTTGGCCTGCGCGCTGGCCGAACAGGGCAAATTAGACCCCGCGATCGAAGAATATAAGAAAGCCTTAACCCTCAATCCCGATGATGCCGAAGTTCATTTTGCCTTGGGCGGGCTCTATGAAAATAAAGGCCGTGTGGATTTAGCGAAACGCCAATATGAAGAAGCTCTGCGTCTGGATCCCAACTTTGGCCCAGCCGCAACGGCTATCGGCTGGTTTCTCTATGATAAAGGGCAAAATGATTTTGCCATGGATTATTTCAGCCGAGCGTCAGGCGACATTTGGGGTGGGTCGGGTCTATGAAGAAAAACGCAAACCAGAACTAGCGGTGGAACATTATCAGAAGGCGTTGTCCTTGGAAAAAGACCCCGACCGCAAGATGCGGATCATCAATTTCATGGACAAAATATTCGGGTAAGCCTAGGTTTATTCTTGGCGTAGGATTTGCTGGATGGCAGCCATTTGGGAGTTGAGGCCTCCCCCGTTTTTGACTTCTTGTTGGATTTGTTCTTTTAAGTAGGATGAGTAGCCGACCTTTTCCACAAAAAGGCGGAAGAATTCATCTGGTGAGAGAGCGGTCTTGGCTCGGAGTTCCTCAAGAATCTCATCACTGATGGGGATGAGCGTACTGCCAATATGTAGAATCCCTTTATAGTAATTTTCCTCCCCTCGCAGCTCAAGTCGCAGGCCGTGTTTGGGCTTCACGGTTTTGTCGATCGGGGTATCCGAACTGCTTGAATTTTCAGGCAAGTTTTCCATAAACAGGAACAATTGTAGGTCATCAGGAATTGGATTGACAAGGACATGTACGTTTCTTGACTGGGTAGAGACCCTATGCTAGCGTAGCTTCCTTTTCGGTGCGTTGCCCGTTGCTTTTCCTGCCCCTTGCGCCTATATATTTTTAGAATGGAGAACACAGTCGCTCATGTCCCGTGTGTATAACTTTAGTGCTGGCCCTGCAATGCTGCCGGAAGCCGTCTTAAAGCAAGCTCAAGAAGAATTATTGGACTGGCATGGGGCTGGTTCTTCCATTATGGAAATGAGTCACCGAGGGAAAGAGTTCGTCTCGGTTGCCGCAGAAGCGGAGCAAGATGTTCGGGAGCTATTGGGGGTGCCCAACAATTATAAAGTCCTGTTTCTCCAGGGCGGGGCTTCTACACAATTTGCCACGATCCCCATGAATTTGCTGCGCGGAAAAACGACCGCCGATTACATTTTGACAGGCGCCTGGGGGAAAAAGGCCATTAGCGATGCCAAAAAATATTGCACCGTCAACTTGGCGGCCTCTTCAGAAAGCAACAAGTTTGGAAATATCCCGGCGTTTGATACTTGGGCATTACATAAGGATGCTGCGTATGTGCATTATACGCCCAATGAGACTATTGGCGGTGTGGAGTTTCACTGGGTGCCGGATACAGGTGATGTGCCTTTAGTGGCCGATTATTCCTCAACTATTCTGTCGCGCCCTATTGATGTTAGCCGATTTGCCCTGATTTATGCCGGTGCGCAGAAAAATATTGGTCCCGCTGGTGTGACCTTAGTGATTGTACGAGACGATCTCATTGGGGATGTTTTGCCCATGACGCCCAGTGTGTATGATTACGCTAAACAAGCTGAAGCCGATTCAATGCTGAATACGCCCCCAACCTATGCCATCTATATGGCCGGGTTGGTTTTTAAATGGGTGAAAGCTCAAGGAGGCTTGACAGCCATGGCCACCATCAATGAACGCAAGGCGAAGAAGCTCTATGAGGCGATTGACGAGTCCAGTTTCTACCGCAATCCGGTTGAGAAAGCTTCCCGGTCATGGATGAACGTTCCATTTATTCTAGCCAACCCTGAGCTGGATAAGGAATTTTTGTCCGGTGCCAAGGCTGCTGGGTTAACAACATTGGAGGGGCATCGTTCGGTTGGCGGTATGCGGGCCAGTATTTATAATGCGATGCCTGAAGAGGGTGTGGATGCACTCATCGAATATATGGCCGAGTTTGAAAAATGCCACGCCTAACGAACCTAGTTAATCAGTGTGCCGTAGTTCTTTTCCCAACGGAGTGATGTTATGAATATTTTAGTTAGTGACAGCCTTTCCCCTAAAGGGGTTGAAGTTTTAGAGCGGGCAGGATTCTCCGTTGCGGTCAAGACGAAATTGTCTAAAGAAGAATTGTTGCAGGAAATCGGCAACTATGAGGCACTAATCGTACGCTCAGCTACCAAAGTGACGAAAGAAGTAATTGAAGCAGGAGGTCGCCTCCGCATTGTGGGGCGCGCTGGGACAGGCTTGGACAATGTCGACACTGAAGCTGCAACTCGTCGAGGAATTGTAGTCATGAACACCCCTGGTGGCAATACGATCACCACGGCCGAACACACGATGTCGATGATCGCTGCCATGAGTCGAAAAATTCCCCAAGCTTCCAAATCCATGAAGGACGGCAAGTGGGAAAAAAACAAGTTTATGGGGAGCGAACTGTATAACAAGACTTTAGGCTTAGTCGGATTGGGGCAGATCGGATCATACGTCACCAAGTTGGCTCAGGGATGGTCGATGAATGTCATTGGCTATGATCCCTATCTTGCGGTTGACCGGGCTGAACAAATGGGAATTGAGGTGGTTGAGCTTGATGAATTATTCCTTCGCGCCGATGTTATTTCCGTTCATACTCCCCTGACGAATGAAACCCGAGGAATTATCAATTCCGAGACCATGGCTAAAATGAAAGATGGCGTCATGATCGTGAATTGTGCCAGAGGTGGAATAATAAACGAACAGGATTTATATGAGGCGTTGCAATCTGGGAAAGTCGCTGCGGCTGCGTTTGATGTGTTTGAAAAAGAGCCCGTTGACCCTCAGCATCCTCTGTTGAGTCTTGCTAATTTTACCTGTACGCCCCATATTGGCGCGTCGACCGAGGAAGCCCAAGAGAATGTGGCCATTGGCATCGCAGAGCAATTCGTGGATTATTTTAAACGGGGTATCGCCCGGGGTGCGGTGAATGTTCCATCGGTGGCGCCTGAAATATTGCCTAAGCTGCAACCCTATTTGGTATTGGCCGAACGGATGGGCCGCTTCCAGGCCCAAATGTTGGATGGGGGACTCAAATCTGTCACGGTCGAATATGTAGGAGAGGTTTCCCAGCTTGTTGTGGCTCCCATTACCGTGGCTATTTTGAAGGGATTGCTCGCTCCCATTTTGGAAGATGTGATTAATTTTGTGAATGCGCCCATTGTGGCTAAAGAACGTGGTATTGAAGTCAAAGAAGTGAAAAGTAGTGATGCGGGTGATTTTACCAGTTTGATTCGTATCAAAGTCGAAGCCGGCCGGCAGGCGTATACCTTGGCGGGCACACTCTTTCACCGGCAAGAACCGCGAATTGTGGAAATCAATCAATTTCAAGTCGAGGTCGTGTCGGAAGGACAAATGATTTTGATTGATAACGTGGATCGTCCCGGTGTGATTGGTATGGTCGGGCAACTCTTGGGCAAGCATAAAGTGAATATTGCCCGAATGCAATGTTCCCGCGTTGAGCGTGGGGAATCTGCGCTGTTGATCATTGGGCTGGACGATCCCCTTGCTCCTACGGTTTTTGATCTCCTGAAGCAGGAGAAAGACATTCTGTCTGTTCGCAAGATTGATTTGGGTTAGAGTAACATCTCTTCTCCTTTAACTACCCTTGGCTGGATGGCACCATTGGTAGATTCTCCTTCATAGGCTTCATGAAGTCGGCCCGTTCCCTCATTCCCATTGGTACCGCTACCTTATTGCCTCAGACGGCTCAGCGTGTCAGGAAGCTAGAAGACCAATTATTGGCCTATGTGGCTAGGTGGGGTTACCAGGAAATTATTCTCCCTACCTTTGAATATCTTGACGTTCTGTCGGTTGGACTTGCCCCGGAAATTTTAGAAAAGTGTTATAAATTTGCCGATCGGACTTCGGGGCGTATGCTTGTATTGCGTCCGGATGCGACGGCACAGATCGCGAGGATGGTTGCCATGGGCTTAGGGGGAGACGTGCTCCCCTTACGTTTTTCCTATCGAACCACCGTTTTTCGCTATGAATTAGAACATCGCGGGCGAGATCGCGAAGTGTTTCAAGTGGGAATTGAGTTGGTCGGAAATGATACGGCCCAAGGTGACGCCGAGGTGGTGACCATGCTGGCAGGCGTATTCGAACAAGTGGGTTTGCCGGAATGGAAGATTTCATTGGGGCATGTGGGGTTTTTAAAGGCGTTGTTGGCTCGATCAGGGTTGTCGGCAACTGGAAGAAAACAGGCAGAATTGGCCGCAGCCCATAAAGATTTGCCGCAGTTGGAACAGATTTTAAACACAGAACGTCTTCCCCGGGGAATTGTGCGAAACATTCTCCAGGTTCCTGAGCGCTGTGGGCAGCAGGACGTGTTGGAATGGGGCAAGCGTATCGCCGGGAAAGATGCACAATTGCTGAAGCCCTTGCATCGTTTGGAACAAGTGTTTCAACAGCTGGAATTCACCCGTGTTCAACAGCATGTGCTGTTAGATCTTGGAGAATTTCGTGGATTTGATTATTACGATGGGGTCGTCTTTGATGTCTTTACTTCAGCTTTAGGCAGTGAAATCGGTGGCGGTGGGCGATATAATCATTTGGTGGGTCGGTTTGGACAAGATCGGCCAGCCATCGGGTTTGGATTAGATTTGGATCGTGTGTTTTCCGCCCTAGAGCGTGGCGGGCAGGTAGGAAGCAATGGATTCGCCCCTGTGCTCCTGCTGGCTTCGGGTCCTCAAGCGCGGGAATCGTTTTCGTTAGCTCAGACCTTACGTGCCACAGGTATTCCTGTGATTGAGGAAACGCTGAAACGGGCGCACAAATCTTCACTGACCTGGGCTGCTCATGAGGCACGGCGTCGTGGGCTACCCCGTGTGATTCTCTATGAAAAAAAGAAAGGCTCGTCTGCCTCGGTTCTCTTATTGGAATTTTCGGGTTCTTCCTTGAAACCCCGGCAAACCCGAGTAGCCCTCCAAGAATTACCTCAACGATTGGGAGCGGAGATTCATGGCGATTTCTGAAATGTCCGGCGTTCGTGTGCCTCCCCAGAACTTAGAGGCTGAGCAATCGGTTCTGGGTGCAATTCTGTTGGACAATGCTGCGCTCAATCGTTCCCTGGAAATCTTGACGGACGAGGATTTTTATCGAACAGCGAATCAGATGGTGTATCGCAGCATGATGGGCTTATCCGAGCGCAACCAACCTGTCGATCAGATTACCCTAACCGATTACTTGCGAGGTACAGGGGAACTGGAACAGGTCGGAGGTGCCTCAT
>QIDY01000243.1 GCA_003228495.1 Nitrospirota bacterium | reverse complement strand
GATCTCCTTTTATACTTTAGAAGTCTGGAGCCCAGCATCGGAGTGGATTAATTCTTAAAGTTCAGATCCCCAAAACAAGATTTCTTGAGTTTATTTACTCTAACCTCAAAAATTCGTTTGATTTACTCGGCCACTTTACTCGACCATGTCTAGCTATTTCTAGAGTTTTCTTCATGAGTAAATCTATGCCATTACTAAACATCACCGGAATCTCTCGCCCTGGCAAAGGCAGCGGGTCGAACACCGTCTAAACACGGTATTTTTAAAATTGGGGAAAAACTTTTTTCAAAAAATTCGAACAATTTATCCCTTCTTAGGCAAGACACATGAACCAGTGCCAGTGTCCAAAGGTGGGTTTCCCCCAACAGGCAAGAACTCCCAGGCGTACCGATTCGAGTAGAGCTCCAGCTTCAGCACACCAAAAGCATTTGCCAGGAAGACTTCGCTATTTTCCTCTCGTGTTTCTAAAGGTTGAAGTGGGGCCCCACCTGTTCCTACAACAAAGGCGCGAAAGCCGTGAGCGGGATCGAGGCCCCCTTCGGCATTCTGGAGGGCAAATCGTTCGTAATCATGATCATGTCCCTTGAGCACCACACTGACCCCATTGGCATAGAGGGTCTGCAAAATATTCTTCATTCTTTGAGATCCCCCCTTTTGGCCGGAACTGAACACGGGATGATGCCAATAGGCGAGAATACATCGGGTGTTGGTGGTGGCCAAATCTTGTTGGAGCCACGCATGTTGGGCTGAGATGGTGTCCCGATAACGTTTCTTTTCCAATTTACTATTTAAGGCGATGATGTGCCACCCACCAAGATCAAAACTGTAATACCCTTTTCCTGCTTCTCCAGCCTGACGGCCCCAATAGGCGAAATAGGGCACGGCATCCTTGGTCTTGTATTCATGGTTGCCTGGCACCGGATACGTTCTGTCCTTAAGCGGCCCCCATGTTCGGTCATAACATTCATTAAATGACCTGGATGAACCTTTTGAATACCCGAGATCGCCGAGTGCGAGAATGCGGCCTTTTAACCCAAGAAGCAGCCTGGCCGTTTCTTCCGCATTCGAATAATGGTCTGTTTCCTCACGCAAACCCAGGATTTCAAGAATCTCTTGGAGGGCGGGCTCCTCCTCTTCTCTTTCTTCCCCGGCGCTTTCGGGCAAAAGACCCACCAGTTCGAGAAGTTCCTCCCACGCGGGGTCCTCACCGTCACATTTCGCAATGTCTCCAGCAGCAAAAATTGTTTCTGGGATCTCGGGTATGGGAGCAGAGGCGGTCGTCCGTTGGGCATGTGCCGGATAAGAAATGGAGAACATTCCTATCATGACCAACACACCAAGAAGCCAGGAACTAACCTTTGTCCTCATCATTGATTTTCCCTTTTCCCTCTAAAACAGTTTTGTACAATAGTCTCCAATCTTCTTCCCTCATGAGTACCCCTTGCGAAAGTGCTGTCGGATCTATCCTTTGAGATGTTCATCGTATGCTCAAAATCATGAGCGATTAAGCCACCATGGAGCCTATTTTTTCAAAGAGGGCTTGAGAGATTTTTCATTCATCGTCCTATTCCCCTGAGCCAGCAATCTGTTAAGCCAAGAGCTTGATCTTGATTTCCTCGGCATTTTTCATTTGCTGAATGGCCACCTCAAGATCGACTTCATCAGGATTATGTTCGCGTTGTTCAAGTAGGCGGTCCATAATGTCTCGTTGTTCTAAAACAGAACATTGCCCACGCTGATCTTGAATAAAAGCTGCCCATGGCACAAATGTTGTTAAAGGGAAGACTTGGCCCTTATGAGGGGAAATATCGATGTTCAGACCGGAGATAAGCATGACATGTTTGCCGTGATATGTTTCGGCATTTACCAATGTTCTGAAGGTGCGGTCAAACTCCACTTGAGTGTTGGCTTGTGCGGCGGTCAATAGAGGAAATTTAGAGGAAACGATCCAAGGCATGGGAAGCAAGAGATTTTCCTCAAGAAGTCCATGGGTATCAGGATCTCCTGAAATGTGACGTTTGAAACCGAACAGGTCGGGCAACAGCCTCTTGCCTATCGATTCCTTCCCCTTGCCCGGCCATGCGGAATCTCCCAAAAGATTCCGAAGTTCCTGGGAGGCAAGATAGCATTTGGAAGAACTATAGGATTTGATGGGGCGGAATCCCCCATGACTTCCATTTGTCACAAATTTATCAA
The DNA here is from genome assembly GCA_003228495.1 of Nitrospirota bacterium. Classification (GTDB taxonomy): domain Bacteria; phylum Nitrospirota; class Nitrospiria; order Nitrospirales; family UBA8639; genus Nitrospira_E. The sequence continues at coordinate 3,174 of QIDY01000243.1, read as the reverse complement.
GATGAAGAACTAAGCCCTCTTCCTTGTTCTCATTCAGAATTTGATTATCGATGGTAATCAGTAAGTCGTGATCGTGACGGTGAAGTGTGATGTTTTCTTTGGCAAAGGCGTACTGTTGGAGGTACCACTCAAGTATACTGTCGATCTTTCCGCAGGAGGATGTCTGCTCCCCATGCGCCGTATGGCTACGGTTGTAGCGACCAAAAGAAGAGTCTTCGGGCTCATACCCCACATGGCTGGCATGGATGATCAGCAGATCCTTTCCATGGTGTGCATGAGGACCATGCCGGTCGGTGGCGATAATACCTCCGACTCTTCCGTGATTAAAGGGGAAGGCACCGAAATGTTTGGCGATCAGAATAATGGGATATCCCTGGTTTTCGTCAGAGCAAAAGGCTCGGGAGGGTAAAATTTTTCCAGGTTCCAATCCTTGCGATCGACAAAAGTTGTACAGCCGTGCGACAAAATCGTTGTATGGAAATGTGGAGCCCTCGATAATAAAGTCTTCCAGTGCGCTTTTGATGTCAATATTTGATGAATACATTATGATGGGGTGCCCCTTCCTGAGAAAGCACTTGATCGTTGCGGGGTCCCCATTATTTCTTCAATCCTGTTCCGCCATAATATCTCACCTAAAACCTGCTCGAATTGATCCACATATGGACCAGGATGCTTGCGGCGTAACCCAAGGCAATGGCGGGAGTCCATTTGAGATGGCTAAAGAATGTATATTTCCCTTTGGCTTGGCCCATGAGTGCGACACCGGCCGCTGAGCCGATTGAGAGGAGGCTGCCGCCCACACCGGCGGTCAGTGTCACCAATAACCATTGTCCCTCGGACATCTCGGGTTGCATCGTTAAGACGGCAAACATCACGGGGATGTTATCGACGATGGCGGAGATAACGCCGACCATGGTATTGGCGAACGTTGGCCCCCATTGGGCATACATGACCTCGGACGCCACTGCCAGGTAGCCGATAAATCCAAGCCCTCCAACGCACACTACTACTCCATAGAAAAATAACAGCGTATCCCATTCAGCCCTTGAGATCTTGCGAAAGACATCAAAGGCGACAATTTCACCGACTTCCTCATCGTTGTGATGATTGTGTGTGAGATGATTTGCTGAAGCGTGATGGGCATGGGCCTGCTTCTTGAGATAAAAACCAAAAAACTGAAGATACGATAGTCCCGTCATCATGCCTAACATGGGAGGCAGGTGGAGAAAATTATGGAAGCTTACTGCCGTGCAAATGGTGAGAAAAAATAACACCATAATGTGTTTGGCGCCCTGCTTCATTTTCACGACTTCATTTGATGGATGTGGAGAGACTTGGGGGACGGCAAAATGCATCAACCCTGCAGGGATGATGAAATTCACGACCGAAGGAATGAACAATGAGAAAAACGTAAAGAAATCGACGATGCCTTTTTGCCAGACCATGAGCGTGGTAATATCACCAAACGGGCTGAATGCGCCGCCCGCATTGGCCGCGACAACGATATTGATACAGGCCAGACTGACAAATTTCGGGCTGTCTGCCCCCACGGCAAGCACCACGGCACACATCAACAAGGCTGTGGTCAGATTATCCGCCACGGGTGAAATGAGAAACGCCAGGGTACCGGTAATCCAAAAGAGTTGCCGGTAGGTAAAGCCTTTGCGGACCAGCCAGGACCGGAGGGCTTCAAAGACCAGCCGTTCCTCCATCGTATTGATATAGGTCATCGCCACCAACAAAAACAGCATCAACTCGGCATATTCCAGGATATTATGGCGAAGCGCGGCTTCCATGAACTCGGCTTGGTTTGCTGGCGTAGCTAGACTAATGATCAACCAAATCAGACCAGCCGCGAGAATAACCGGCTTGGATTTTCTCAGGTGGGTAAATTCCTCGGTCATCACAAAGGCATAGGCCAGGATGAAGAGGCCAAGGGCCAGGTAGCCGACCGGTGAAGTCGTCAGATCAATTGGCGCGTGAGATTTAGCAGCAAATGCTAGAGTGGGAAGCCCAAGCGAGATTGAGATGAATAGCAGGATTTTGACGAAGAGGAATGGCAAGGTACGTGTCTATGTTCTGAGCCCTATGAGTAAAAGTTTTTCAATCTCATAATTAAGCTTTCTTGGGATCAAGGTCCCGCCCGAGAAATTGTTCGCCGATGTAATCGATTCCTTTTTCCAGGGCACTGTCAAAGTCTTCGGTAATGTTCTCCTCACCGATATGGTCGATGACATTCAACTCGGTGAGCGTGCGTCGAACAGCTGGATTCATCCCCTTAATGAGAACCTTCGTTCCTCGCTTGTAAGCCAGAGTAACCATATCCTCAAGCGCGAAGGCCCCCGATAGATCAATCATGGGCACATCGCGTAAGGAAACAATCAGAACCGTGTAATTCGCCAGGTTGTCAATTTGCCGATACATCGTGTCGGCAATACCGAAAAACATGGGCCCTTGTGGCTCAAGCACCGCGATTTGCTTTCTCAGATGATCCGGTAGAAGTGCCTTGGTGGGTCGTTGCGATTCATCCAAGCCTTGCACTTGAGGTTTCCCCATTTCGCTCATGTCGCGAACAAATAAGAAAAAGGCAATTGCCAGCCCCACCCCCACGGCAACCAGCAAATCCTCCCATACCGTCAGGAGAAACACGGTCCAGAAGGTAATTTTGGAAGGTGTGGGAATGCGATGCAGAATGGGAAACACACGAAAGTCCAAGATGTCGTAGCCCACCTTATGGCGGCGAGACAGCCCATGGGAATATATGAAGCCAATGGAGCCAGGCCGAGCACCAGCGCGAGCAAGACTCCTCCATGGACAATGGTTGAAAGGATCGTCCGTGCGCCGCATTGAATATTGGCGATGCTCCGCATGGTCGCCGTGGCGGTGGTGAGTCCGCCAATCAAACCGGCAGCTATATTTGCCCACCCTTGTCCCCAGATCTCCTGGTCGCTGTTGTGGCGCGTATCGTTACTCATTTGATCAATCACGACGCAGGTCAGGAGGGAGTCATAGATGGCCAGACCGGCAAGGGCACCAGAGACAGGGAGCATCTCATAGAATCGATCAAGGGGAGGAAGGTAGATATCCGGCAGACCGGTCGGGACTTCAGGAATGTAGTCAATGTCCAGCCCTAAGATGTTGGCGACAGCGGTCCCGACGGCCAAGCCGATTAAC
>QIDY01000415.1 GCA_003228495.1 Nitrospirota bacterium | reverse complement strand
TTCATCGCCCTTTCCACAGTCATGGCTAAATCTTTTGCTACATTGGCACCCATGGCTGGATAGGGGATACCTGGCACATTCACCACGTGAAACACTTTTAAATTTTCGGCCGGGCTTAAGGTTTCAAAGGCCCGTGTCGCATCCAACGATTGGTCCGATCCATCAACGGCTAACAAATATTTCATGGTTTGCCTCCCTTCATCATTCGTTATTCACTTTTGCCATTTTCCTATCTCATTTCTTTGATCATATCGATGGCCCCGGCCGGACATTCCTCCGCACACATACCGCATCCCTTGCAATAATCAAGATTTATTTCATACCGTTTTCCTGAACCAAGTTTAATAATCGCGTTATCGGGACAGATCCCATAACAGGTGTCACATTCAAAGCAATTTCCACAAGAGAGGCAGCGTCTGGCTTCGAGTAAGGCCGTAGCAGCATCCAGCCCACCGACCACTTCTTCAAAACTCGCTCGTCGTCGAGCCAAATCCAAATACGGCTGCTGGCTCTTGTCGGCATCGGTGTAGTACCAGGTATTCAGACGATCAAACTTCGCCACAGATTTGGATGGCGGCTTTCCATAATGAAATCCATTTAGATAGGCATCGATATGTCTCGCGGCCTTTTTTCCATGGCCGGTGGCTACAGTCACCGTACGTTCCGCCGGAACCATATCGCCTCCGGCAAATACCCCTAAGCGTCCTGTCATCATCGTGTCGTCCACTTGAATCACGCCATCCTGCGAAATATCTAACCCCGGCACATCCTTTAAAAATCTGGTGTCCACTTTCTGACCCATAGCCAAAATTATGGTGTCCGCTTCCAAGGTTTTTATCCGGCCTGTGGGTTGGGGGTACCCCTTGTCATCCAATATCATTTCTTCAACGGTTATCCTGTTCTCATCAATCTGCCGGATCATATTCAGCCATCGTGTCAAGACACCTTCTTCCAGAGCCTCTTCCACCTCAAAATCATGGGCAGGCATATGTTCACGATCGCGCCGATAGATCAGCAGCGTTTCCTCTGCACCCAACCTTTTGGCTGTTCGCGCAGCATCAATGGCTGTATCCCCTCCTCCATACACCACAACCCGTCGACCAATCTTTGGAACCTCTTTTTCCTCCATCTTTTTAAGAAAGCCTAGGGCATCTATAATCCGACCAGTATCTCGGCCCGGAATATCGATCCGTTTGCTCAAATGAGCCCCAATGGCCAGAAATACGGCATCGAATTTTCCTTCTATAATAGCTATTTCCAAATTATCGACTTTTCGATCCACATGAATCGACACACCCATGGCTGTAATTCTGGAAATTTCGGCATCCACGATGTTTCGAGGCAGGCGGTACTGCGGAATGCCGAATCGCATCATGCCTCCCGGTTTCGGCCCCGCCTCATAGATGGTGACTGCATGTCCCATCCGGGACAAATGGTATGCCGCCGAAAGTCCACTGGGGCCAGCCCCAATGATTAACACCCGTTTTCCTGTGGCCTCCCCTGCCTCAATCTGCCAACCCTGTTCAATGGCATAATCACCTAAAAATCGCTCTACCGCATGAATGCTCACGGCCTCATCAAGTTGGCCACGATTGCAAGCTGTTTCGCAGGGGTGATAACACACTCGACCATGAATCGCGGGGAAGGGATTGTCTTCCATAATCTTGCGCCAGGCCCGTTCGTATTTTCCTTCTTCCGCTTCATACAGCCACCCCTGAATATTTTCCCCGGCTGAACAAGCCTGATTACAGGGCGGCAAATGATCGACATAGATCGGGCGCATCGTGCGCCAATTGCCTGTATGATTGGCTAAGCTCGATGCAGGATCTAAGGTGATGGCAAAGGGTTTGTGTTCCATATCAGGACTCCATCGCAGGCTTAGTTGGCACTAGGTTATACAGGTGAATATTCCCGTCTGCCATGGCTTGAATGGACGCAAGTGATGGCTCATCTCGCGGATTAAAGAGATGCTTGAATCGTCCCTGAAGCGCTAAGTATTGCTCAACAGGAATTTGTTGTCTGATACATGTCCGATCAGTTACAACCCCCCACTCAGCTTCAATCAAAGGGAACAAACCACTTTCTACAGCTAACCGCGCGACCTTAATCGTTTGAGCCGGATCGGATTTCCACCCTAGGGGACAGGGTACGTGGATATGGATATAACGGGCTCCCCGTATGGACATAGATTTCGTCACTTTGGCTTCCAAGTCATGTAAATCCGCTACGGACGCTGTAGCCACATAAGGAATCCCGTGGGCCATAGCAATACGTGGAAGATTTTTTCCTACACCCAAAATATTTCCTGGTTCGGTTCCCACGGCTTGCGTAGTATTTGTCCAGGCTCGTGCTGGCGTGGATCCCGACCGCTGAACACCCGTATTCATGTATGCTTCATTGTCATAACAAATATACAAGACATCATCATTGCGTTCGAACATCCCGGACAAACACCCAAACCCGATATCCACCGTTGCTCCATCCCCACCTTGGGCAACAACTCGAATATCGGTCTTTCCCTTCGCTCGTAATGCTGCTGCCACACCACTTGCCACTGCCGGCGCATTCCCAAACAAGGAATGTAACCAGGGAATCTGCCATGCGCTCTCGGGATAGGGGCTGGAAAATACTTCCAAGCATCCAGTGGCATTAACCGCCACAAGCTGATTGCGCGTGGCACGCATAACAGCGTCTAAGGCATACCGCGCACCCAGCGCTTCGCCGCAACCCTGGCAGGCACGATGTCCGGAATTCAGGGAATTAGTTCGATCCATCCGGGCTTGTACGGTGCGGTCCGCTTCATCCAATAATCGGTTACCCACCGTGAATGTGCCCGTTTGATAAAACTTTACACGTTGATAGGACATAGCATTTTAATGATGGTTTTAAACGGTCTTTCCACCAGATAGACCCATCTCACGAAGAAGATTTTCCGGCGCCGGACCCGATCGTCGTTGTTCTGCTTGTCTGGTTAATTCTCGATTGATCGCCACCCAATTCAGATCCAAAAAATGCGGTTCTTCCAACCCTTCCAAACACGCCGCCTTAACGGTATCTATCACTGAGGCTTTAGAAATCGCACGTCCTCCAAGACCAGCAATGACTGTATCCACGATAGTCGGCAACCCCCGGAGAGCCATCTTCACATCACTGGACACCATACCCCCCTGCCCCACCGCCAAATCTTTTTCAATCACAACAACCCTCTTGGCATTATGGACAACATGCCGAAGCGCCTGTGAGGGAAATGGCCGATATGAACAGAGTTGTATTGATCCCACTGGCCAACCCTCTTCCCGCAAATCGTCGACGGCATCCTTAATTGTGCCATTCACCGATCCCAGAGCTAGCAGAAGGGTTTCAGCATCATCGGTATGATACAGTTTCAACAAACCACCAGAGGTTCGATGAAACATATCCTGAAATTCTTGACTCATCCGTGGAATCGCCTCCAAGGCTTGCAAATGTTTATGATGCGCAAGATAGCGAACTTCTGCGAAGGCATCAGGACCAACCATTGCTCCAATGGACACAGGGTCCTGAGGATCCAACAGTTGAACAGGCTCAAAGAGCGGCAAGTAGGCATCTACCTGTTCTTGTTCCGGCAGATCGACCGCTTCAAATGCATGGGTGAGAATATAACCATCCATGCACACCATGACTGGACAACTCAGTTCTTCTGCTAAACGAAAGGCTTGAATGTGCAGATCCACGGCCTCTTGATTGTCTTCCGCATACAGCTGAATCCAACCGGCATCCCGCATGGCCATGCTATCGGAGTGATCATTCCAAATATTGATCGGCGCGCCCAACGCACGGTTCGCAATCGTCATCACAATAGGCAAGCCTAATCCCGCCGCGTTATATATGGCTTCAGCCATGAATAATAGGCCTTGACTGGTAGTAGCCGTATACGTCCTCGCTCCCATGGCTGACGCCCCGATAAGCACACTCAACGCCCCAAATTCGGATTCGACATTGAGGAATTGACAATTCCCAATCTCTCCTGCCTTCACTTTCCGAGACAGGGTTTCGACAATATGCGTTTGTGGAGAGATCGGATAACAGGCCATGACTTCAGGGCGACATAAGGCCACGGCCTGAGCGACTGCTTGGGAGCCTTCGACTTGTTGTTTCACTCGTTCCTCATAATAATGCAGGGCAGAGAATTAGACCCTGACGACGTGAGACGAAACATAATCAAATGCCTCAGCTGCGACAACAGCATTTAATTCGCCCATTTTCCCTTGGAATTTTTCTTTGATCGCGTGTTCGACCGAAGCTATGGTGATGGCACTCGTCACGGCGGAAAAACCTGCAACCATGCCTACATTGGCCATTGGCCGTCCTAAGTGTCTTTCCGCTAAATCGGAGGCCGGGAAAGAATACACCTGGACTTCAGGGTGTTGGAGCATCCAATCTTTCAGGCCCAATTCTTCAACCTTTCGTGTGGAATTAATCAAGACGATTCCTTTATCAGAAAGCCCGCTAAAGACATTCACTTGATGCAACAGGGTCGAGTCCTGAATGAGTAACACATCGGGATGAGATACCGGCTCCCGGCTACGAATGGGAATCGTATCAATTCGGCAAAATGCGATGACCGGAGCCCCGGTTCGTTCAGATCCAAAGCTGGGAAAAGCTTGTGCCACCTTCCCATCCCGAAAGGCAGCAGATGAAAGCAACTCTGCGGCTGTGACAACCCCCTGCCCTCCTCGCCCATGAATTCGTATTTCGGTCATTAGACTTAAAAGAGGTTTCGTTTGACGTCTAGCTTCTTCATGGTCCTGTCATAGATATTTGGCAAGAGATATGCCTTTTATTGGTAAATGTGGATAATGGCCAAGGAACCTTGCAAAATGTCCGGAATTACACCACCGCAATTGAGGAAAAAGTTAAATAGTGTGGCAAAGCGCAACATCCCCATTTAGCAGAAGTGTCGCCGAATGCGACAGAGCATTCCGTTTGCACCATTTTTTAATGCTCGAGGGGGCTCAAGATCTGAAAATTTACTTTGGTTAATTTTTTTT
>QIDY01000181.1 GCA_003228495.1 Nitrospirota bacterium | reverse complement strand
GGTCAACGGCGTAAAGGTCACCATAATAAAGAGCACAATAAGGACTTGCCACACGGAGAAATAATTAATACGAATAATGGCCGGTACAAAATAACCCCATACGCCTAAACCAATGACCGCAATACCAGCAATAGCCAACAAGGTATTCATGATGACTTTTGCCGCTTTGGCCCACCCTGCGGTTTCTTGTTTTCCCGCGCGCCAATACATGATAAAACTCATAAATGTCACGAGGATCATGATATTGGCCACCGTCATTTTGGCCGACATGACGCCGAACACTCCAAGCAGAGGATGGTGTGTTCCGCCCATTTTTTGGGCTTCCACCAAGCTCGCCACCAAAGTATGGGGAGTCATCCACACGCCAAGACAAAGCAACAAGACCACAAGCATGGCCATGATCGGCTTTTTATACTGCTTTTCAGACCCGGGTATTCGATGGGTGATGCCCATCCAAAAGTAATAATTCGCTCCCAGAAAGAGGACACCTATGAGCATGGCTTGCAGAATAAACAGCCACGCCAGGAATCCACCCATGAGGGTAATACCCATCTGCTGGTTGTATTGATAGACTTCCCGCATGAGCCAATAGCCGGCAAAAGGGAGGGGCAGCATGCCGAACACCCCGATAAAATTACCCACATACCCCATCCAATCATAGTGCTCGCGCTCTTCCTGTGAGACCGCCAACAGATATCGTATTCCTGCATAGGCTCCTACGATAAACCCACCCAGAACTATATTCGCGATGAAGCGATGAATGTTGACCGGCATCCATGTTGGGTTCTGCATAGCAGCCCAAGCTCTCACCCATGCATCTCCATCTGCCACGACAACAGGACTCGCCTGAAATGTGGCCCATGAGTTTGGAATGGCCATGATACCAAGGGCAAATAAATTCAAGAGAAATCCTAAAAACAGATGAAAGGCCTTTTTATTCCCCTGCATATAATCCCATCCGTACCAATACATATACAGCACGGCTGTCTCTGCTAAAAACAGGAGGCAGTACACCATAAAAGAGGGAAAGAACATATCGGTCAAATAGGCCATGAGCTTTGGATACAAGCCAATGAGCAGAAAGAGAAGAATCCCACCAAAGAGGGCGGTGGTGGCATAGGCTGAGGTAAGAAGCTTTGTAAATTCTTTGGCTAGCTTGTCATAGCGAGCTTCCTTGGTTTTCCAACCGACAATCTCACAGACCCACGCAAAAATCGGCACACCCAAAACGAACCCAGCCAGCAGGAGATGTTGCTGTGCGACAATCCATATCAAATTTCGACTGCCAATTCCTGGAACATCACGATACTCTACTGACATGGCTTTGGTCTCCGCACCGGCTGCCATCGCTATCACTGGAAGCAATAGCACCGAGAAGAAACTCACCCATTTAAAAATCGTTGGCATCTTTTCCAAGAACCTGGGCACGCTTGATTGTTGTATTTGGCCTGCCGATTTCATAACTAGGCCCCCTTCACTCGTTCATGTATAAGCACAAAATCCAGTTTTGCATACCTACATCGCATGCCGCATTCCTCTTTAGGTCAGAAAAATTTCAATGAAATTTTCTTTATTTCTTTTTCTCTAGCTCCGACTTTTCTGCAGTAGGTTCGGTTGCCTTCTGGTCATTGGAATCTTTCGATTCACCGCTCTTTTCTTCCTCAAGTTTTTTTACAACCAATTCTGCTTTAGCCAACACCTTCTCGGCTTCTTTTAGCACTTTTTTGGGTATGATCTTCTCGTCTTTTTCCCCCTCTGAGATAAATTCATACTCTTCATGGGGATGAGGGGTCGTTGAGGGTAACAGAGTCCAGAAGACAAAGACCAGAACCACACCAGCGCCAGTAAAGGCAGTCAACAGAAGCGGTTGATCTTTGGGAATACGCAAGGAATCCCAAAAATTGGCTTGATCCTCAACCGTTCCATCGAGAGGTCGAGCATTTCTGACAAAGGGTTGGGTCAGCCACCCAAGTCCATACAACCAGCCGAGGATACAGAGAATAAGAACAAGGGTAGAAACACTCCCCCACATGACTAACTCCAGAGTAATCTGTTCCGCAACGCCCAGAGCTGGATAGAGGCCTTCTTTGAAAGAATGAACAATGCTGGATGTGACAGATTTTGCTAATCCAGTTGTCTCAGAAACGATAAACTTTATGAGGGAAAGGGCGACGGCGGAATACGCCGCCCAGCGAATCCAGAGATTCAGCCCAAAACCTGGTTGTGGATCTACCTTGAGGCGGTCAATGAACACGGTTCTGGCGCAAAGCCCTAAGGCCCAAATATCAATAGGGATGGACACTAATAACAACAGGAAAAACCCCGCCCCTTCCCAAGGGTGCATGTGCGCCGCCAACAGCAACAGGAAGAACACCATTTTGATGGGAAACCCCGTCCAAAAGGTGGGCCAAAAAACAAGAAGGCCTAATTTAATATTCGACATGGGCATTGGCAGAGTCGATTTAATCCAGGAATTCACGATTAATGATAGCTGACCACGTAAACACCAAAATAAAGACCATAACGGCAATCCAGCCAATCAGGGCTATGGGTCGCTTGAAGAGATTGCGTTCAGGCTTAGTATCAATAAAGGGAAGGGCTGCCAAAAAGGCCATAAAGGCTCCGGGAAGCACCATGGCCCCCATCAATTGTCCCAGTTCCCCACCAAATATTTTAAGACGAAGCAATTGAAAGAGAAAGAGAAAATACCATTCAGGCTCAGGATGGTAATCGCCTGGATCAGGCGTAGCTTGCTCTAGCAAAACCACCGGCTCAATGAATGCCAATGAACAGATGATCAGAAACACGCTGGCCATGGCCACGATATCTTTCCAAATTTGACGAGGAAAGAAATAGTCTGTCTTGGCCTTCAGCTCTTCTGGAGTCCCCCGGAAGGGCCCTGCAGGGCCAGCTTTTCTAAATAAGAAGATATGCAGGCCCGCTAAACCCATGAGCGCTGCGGGCAAGACCATCACATGAATCACAAAAAATCGGCTCAACGTCATCTGACCGGGAGTGGGGCCACCTTTCAAAAATCTGGCCATGAAATCCCCAATAATTGGGGTTTTATCCATGATTTCTACGCCAACCACAGTGGCCCAATAGGCCCGTTGATCCCATGGCAATAAATATCCGGTAAACCCGAACCCCATCACAATCCCGAAGAGAGCTAATCCAACCAGCCATACCAATTCTCTTGGCTTTTTATAGGCTCCCCACAAAAACACTTGCGACATATGGGCAAACACCATCACCACCATCGCTGACGATCCCCAAAAATGGTAACTCAGGAGAAACCATCCATAGTCGACTTCGTGGATGATATACTGGGTGCTGTCGTAGGCATGGTCGGTACTGGGGACGTAATAAAACATCAGTAAGATCCCAGTGACCACTTGCAGGATAAAAATGAAAAGGAGAACCGATCCAAAGGCATAGGCCCACCTGGAACCGCCAGGGATCGGCTCATTCATCATTTTGGCCTGAATCGTTTTCAGACCGACCCGCTCATCAACGAATTCAATAACTTTTTCGAATGGATTCGGTTGATGGACGGGCTGAGATTCCTGCTGCATGAAGGATAATTCCTTGAATGAATTGAAGGCTTCTCAAAGGAGGCGGACTTGATCCTTTACGCCAGCCTTGTACTCGATATCGACAATTTGGATTTCTCCGGCGGCATCAACTTTAAGAGGCAGGACATCCAAACCCCGAGGGGCTGGGCCACTAAGGACTTTCCCAGCTTCATCATAAAGGCTCAAATGACAAGGACAGAGAAACACTCCATCAGGATTACTCTTCGTTCTTCTCCATTTATACCCACACCCTAAATGAGGGCACTTCCCAGAAAATCCGATGTACGGAGAATTGGCTTTATTCACATGAAGTAATTCGCCTTTATTATCGAAAAATTTTGAGTCCTTCCCACCATACACCGCCTTTTGGACTTCAGGTGTCGCTTTCACAATCCAAATATTTTTTTCAATTTGCTGCTCCGGCATAAAGGCTTCTTTAAAGCCTCGCCTAAACTTAAATTGAAAGCCGATATTTTCCTTTTTTATTTTCTTCACATTCCCAACAGAAAACCAGGCATTATCAAAAGGTCTATACATGGGCTTCATCAAGAATTTCAAAACCGGATATGCCAGCGGGAGTGCAATAAGTGCCCCAATCGCATGGGTCATATTGTTAAAAAAAGTTCTTCGTGGAACACCTTGTTCCAGGCGGGGAAGCGGCACCAACACCTCTCCTGGTTCCACATGAAGATGATCCTCCAAATGCGCAATTTCTACGTCATGGATCGTGACATACTGATCTCGTTCAATGGCGGGAAATTGCACAAACTCTTCTGGCGAACATCGGAGAATAACTTCCTCTTCACTCACCACCTGTTGCACTTGTCCAATAGGGATCTGACGATCAATTCCCTGAGCTCCCATTTCCCTCACAACAACATGACTGACTTCATGTGACAGTGGATCAACAATAACTTTGGAAACCTTTCCGACTTCCTGGTCACCACAGAGAGCTTTGGCGGTTAGTTTTGGTTGCATAACGAGAGACAAGTCCTTGTCGCAACTACTAATACATTTTTATCGGTTTTGGGGTATTTACCGAGGTATCTTTCAAGGTCGCCAGAAAGGCTATCAAGGCATCAACCTCTTCATCAAACATCAGATCACGATATTTATCCGGCATTTTGCCTTTTTTGTATTGCTTGTCGAAACCTTCCGCTTTCCACTTCTTGGGATAAAGAAGTTTCTCCTTCAATTGCTCAGGTGTCATGAGGTTCCCTATGTTATCCATCACAGGCCCACGTTTTTTTCCACCGGACCCAAATAATTTATGACAGTTGTAGCATTCTTGTAGCTCCCATTGTTCTTTCCCCAAGGCCACAATATCGCCAGAGGCTGCTCCTGATGTTGCACCTGCATCCTCTACGACTGCTACTTTTGCGACAGCTCCCAGTGACCTCAATAGCTTCGAAATCGCCTTCGCCCGTTCATCCAATGCTTTTGCCCTTGCAATCAGCTCCTCAGCTTTACCCTGCTGCGATCTGGCCTTTCGCATTTTGAGAACTTTCTCAATCTTGCCTGCTTCAATAGTAGGGTCGT
>QIDY01000295.1 GCA_003228495.1 Nitrospirota bacterium | reverse complement strand
ATGACCACGCCTCAGACTCTACAAATCACGGAAATTTTCCATAGTATTCAAGGTGAATCTACACGCGTAGGTCTGCCCTGTGTATTTGTCCGCTTGACCGGCTGCCCGCTTCGTTGCACATGGTGTGATACCGAATATGCCTTTCATGGTGGGGAGACTATGGGGATGGAAGCCATTCTGGACCGAGTAGGATCCTATGGCTGTTCACTCGTCGAAGTCACCGGGGGGGAACCGTTGCATCAGCCAGGAGCTCTGGTATTGTTAACGAAGTTGTGCGATGTCAGATATCATGTGTTGTTGGAAACCAGCGGAGCATTTGATATCTCTGCCATTGATGACCGCGTTTCCATCATCATGGATGTGAAATGTCCGGGCAGCAGCATGTCGGATCGTATGATGTGGACCAACATAGAGCACCTCTCGCAGAAGGATGAAGTGAAATTTGTCTTGAAGGACCACGCGGACTACGAATGGGCAAGAGACATTGTTAGGCAGTATGATTTGGGAAATCACTGCCCTGTGCTGTTCAGCCCTGTCTTCGGAGCCCTCGACTTGCAACCGTTGGCCGAGTGGATTCTGAGCGACCGACTGCCTGTTCGTGTTCAAGTTCAATTACATAAACTCATTTGGGATCCAGAAACCCGCGGCGTGTAAGAAGATGAAGGCAATAAGGGCCTGTGACAAAATAATTTTGTCACAGGCCACAATCATGATCATCTTTTTGGAAACACATTTTCAATTATTCGAAGGAGGCGTATGAATATTTTGGTAAAGAGTGGTGAGGTTACCACTGTCACGACAGATGTATTGGTATGTTTAGGCTACGAAAAAGAAAAGGCCTGGAGTAAAGCTATCCGGCCTATAGACAAAAAATTGGACGGGCAGCTGAGGGACGTCCGAAAAAATGGTGAATTTTCTGGAAAGGCTAACCAAACGACCCTGTTGCATATCAATGGGAAGCTGTCAGCAAAACGGGTTTTGCTTGTTGGTCTCGGAAAGTGGGAAACCATGACGCTGGAACGTGTACGACAGGCCATGGGGACGGCAGCGAAACGGGCAAATCAAATCAAAGCCAAAAGCATGGCCTGTGTGATGCCCGATGTCCCAAAATCTATGAGCCATCTTGATAACGTTGCACAAGCCATGGCCGAAGGCGCGATCTTAGGGGATTACCGATTTACTGAATATCGCACTGATCCATCCGAAGAGCGCAAAACTTTACAGTCCTGTACGTTGCTTGCGCCTACCTCTGGAGGCCAGACAACAATTAAAGCAGGAGCGAAACGGGGACAGGCGCTTGGGGAAGCCACCTGCTTTGTCCGAAATATGTGCAACCATCCTGCCAATGTGATGAAGCCATCTCGCGTCGTGGCTGAAGCCAAGACTATCGCAAAAGAGCCTAAAGTTCGGCTGAAAGTATTGGACCGCCAGCACATGCAAAAGCTTGGTATGGGCGGGTTATTAGGTGTGGCACAAGGGAGTATTGAACCGCCGCATTTTATTATTTTGGAATATTCTGGTGGTCCAAAGGCACAACGTCCTGTCGTTTTGGTCGGGAAAACGGTTACGTTTGATTCCGGTGGGATCTCTTTAAAACCGTCGGAAAACATGGAGCAGATGAAAGCCGATATGACCGGTGGAGCCGAGGTCTTGGCAGCCGTTCGCGCTGCCTCGCGATTGAAGCTTCCCCTTAATGTCATCGGGCTGCTTCCAGTGACGGAAAATATGCCTGGAGGCCGTGCCACGAAACCCGGCGATATTCTCACCATGCTTTCCGGCAAAACCGTGGAAGTACAAAATACCGATGCGGAAGGGCGCCTGATTCTGGCAGACGGCTTAGCCTATGCCTCTCGACTCAAACCCGCCTGTGTTATCGATGTGGCCACCCTAACCGGCGCTGCCATTGTTGCGCTTGGAGCATTTGCCATCGGCATGTTGGGTAACGACGATGCACTGAAAAACGCCCTTCGGCAAGCAGGAAATGATTCCGGGGAACGCGTCTGGGAAATGCCGCTGTGGGATGAATATTTTGAGCAGCTCAAGAGCGACGTGGCTGACATGCGAAATATCGGCGGTCGCGGGGGCGGCATGATTACCGCCGCGATGTTCCTGAGTAAATTCGCAGGCGATCGTCCGTGGGTGCATTTGGACATTGCTAGCACCGATTGGAGTGCTGGGGAACGGCCCTGCATTGCGAAAGGCCCCACCGGCACCGGCACTCGACTACTGATTCAATTCCTGATCAATCGCGCCACTGGCTCTTAAACATCGGAATCGTGTGAATCTCACAGATCACATCGGGCAATTGTGCATGATAGGGTTCGAAGAGACGGAGGTGACTCCGGATCTTCGAGCCTGGATGCAAGCCTACCGACCCGGCGGGGTGATTCTCTTTTCACGCAATTTAGTGAACCCCGAACAAATTGCCAAACTGACGAACGATTTGCAAGTGCTCGCCGGCGACATTCCCCTACTCATGGCTATTGATCAAGAAGGAGGACGCGTCTCACGTCTCCCTTCCGATTTCACGATTTTTCCTCCGGCGGCAAATGTCGCGCAGTCCGGCTCAACTGAACTGGCGTATCAAGCCGCAGCCGTCACCGCCAAAGAATTACGGGGCGTGGGCATAAACATGAATATGGCTCCGGTTCTGGATATCCATACCAATCCGGCCAATCCCATAATCGGGAATCGAGCATTTGGAACCGAGCCGGAACAAGTTTGTATGATGGGTGCAGCCACAATTAAAGGACTCCACGATCATCGCGTTCTGGCTTGCGGAAAACATTTCCCCGGTCACGGGGATACGAGTACGGATTCACATATCGAACTTCCCGTCGTTCATGCTTCCCGCAAACAGCTGGAAGACCGGGAATTAAAGCCATTTTACTATGCCATTGAGCACGACCTTCAAGCCATGATGACCGCTCACGTTCACTACCCGGCGTTAGACCCCACTTACCCGGCTACGCTTTCTTCGACGATTTTGTCAGGGCTACTGCGTCAACAAGCTGGATTTTCTGGTGTGATTCTGAGTGACGATTTGGAAATGCGCGCGATCTTAGACCATGCCGCCGTGGGTGATGCCGCGATTCGTTCTCTACAAGCTGGTGCGGATATGCTTCTCATCTGTAAAGACCGCACACTTGCGACAGCCACTTACGACGCCCTGCGCCGGGCCGTGACATCTCAGGAGCTTGATCCTATTCAGGTAGAAGCCAGTTTAGCCAGAATTCATGCCGTGAAACAGCAATTTGTGTATCCGTACCAGCCGATCGATCCATCTACACTTTCCAATATTGTAGGGATTCCTTCCCATCGTGATGTATTGGCCAGCATTATGAATCAAGCTGGGACCATCGCCTAGATCTCCGGCTTGCTGGAATTATGGGTTTGCCTTCCTGGACATTCGTATGAGCATTTTGTTTAGCTACCAGACAAAACTTTCAGAACGTTTCTTGAACGTTTTCTGATGCAATCGGTCCAGGAATGCTTCACATAAAGGAGAGAGCCTATGGCACTGAAAAAAGGTGACATTATTGATGAACACAAACGGCACCCAGATTCCTGTGGCTTGGTACTCAAGGTGATGAACGGCGGGGAAGGATTTGAAAAGATTCTGTGTTGCGGACATGAATTGACCATAGAGGATGTCGTGTCTTCCTTCAACCAAGGCCGAGGCAGGAGGAAAGGTCGACTGCTTTCGGGTATGACCATTGACGAAAAAAAAGTGGCCACCCATTCTTGCGGCTTACGCCTCATGATTATGGGAGGAGGTGAAGGATTTCAAGAGGTTATATGTTGCGGGAATTCAATTGAAGCCGGTGCGATGCAAGACTTGCAATTCGGCCAGATGCGGTCGGAAGACCCCTCACCAGGAACCACCCCTAACACCTCACATGAGGGAACGGCGTAAGAAAGGCACTTCATTATGTTGGGCTGGACACCAGATTCAATCAAACAATGGGTTCGATGGATGCAGTTTCTGGATCGATGGGGGTATATCACCGCCTGTCTGAGTTTTCTTCTCGTGGGCATGCTGGTGTTTGGGTATAGCTGGTACGCCTTTCTGCAATCTGTGGAACAAGCCTTTTTGCCCGCGACGATTACCTTGCTGAATGATTTGTTGTTCGTCATCATCCTTTTAGAATTATTTCGCACAGTATTAGGATTTTTACAGTCCGACCGGATTCGCCTCGAACCCTTCCTTCATGTGGGGATCATTGCTTCTGTCCGACGGATTTTAACGGCCGGGGCCGAATTCTCCCATCAGGAAAACGTCCCAGAAGAAGTCTTCCGTCATTACCTGATGGACATGGGCTTGCATGTCATCGTCATTCTCGTCCTTATGATTGCATTATACCTTTTGAAAAAGACCGAATCGCCAGTGGAGCCGATCCTGACCAAGTAGGAGGTTTCTTCACTTCGCCATCGTCCTTCTCTTCGATCTCTAAGCCAACAGAATTCTCTTCAATCCTTTGTGTAATCTCCTGCCCTCAACCTTGCGCTCCACGAAGGGCTATGGCACTATAACTCCCCACTTCATACGGTTTGTTGATGGATTTGAATGATGGAGCCTCTGCCTGAATTAGTCGGAACCGTGCATATTATTTTGGGGCCGTATCGAGGAAATCCCGTTGCCCTGTATATGCTTCAGGATGGTTCTATCTGCCAGATTGCGCCACGTATCTATCCTTGGAACCGTACAGTCGGAATCGGTGATACGCCCAACCGTGCCGCAGCCGATTTTGAAAACAAGTGGAAACAGGCAGGATTAGCTGACGAAATGTATACTGGCCCTCACTGGGAAGGCGGGATCAAACCAGAGAAACCCAAACCACCGCCTAAGGCGGCCGCTCCTCCCGCTGCTAAACCAGAGGCGAAAGTCAATACCCAAGCTTCAGTTCCCGGAACCCCTGCGACTTCAACAGCATCCAACACTCCACCGCCGCCCAAAACCGACGACACGGCTCCCAAGGAAACCCCTGCATCGTAATTTTTTCGTTTTCCTGTTTTTACAATTCCAGAACGCCTGCCTAAAATTAACACAGAAGTTTTACAGGCCTTCACTATGGGCATGGTGACGAGCAGCTTTGATGAAAGCTAAAAAAAGTCGCTTTTGCAGAACATCTT
>QIDY01000016.1 GCA_003228495.1 Nitrospirota bacterium | reverse complement strand
CATTCTCCCGGTTCTTCCGATATACGCAGCGGAGTTTACGGGCCAGGTTGTGGGTGTCATAGATGGGGATACGATTGATGTACTGAATAATGGTAAAGCCGAACGTATCCGTCTTTACGGTATTGACTGCCCGGAAAAGAAACAGCCATACGGCAGGAAAGCTAAATTGTTCGCCTCCAGCCTTGTGTTTGGTAAGACCGTTACTGTTATGATAAAAGATCGTGACCGCTATGGCAGGACCGTCGGCGAAATAATCCTTCCGGATGGAAAAAGTCTCAACAGGGAATTAGTCAAGGCCGGATATGCATGGTGGTACAGGAAGTATGCCCCTCGTGATGAAGAGTTAAGGACCCTTCAGAATGCCTCAATGGCCTCCCATACAGGACTTTGGATCTCTTCCAACCCGACTCCGCCCTGGAAATATAGGCGGGTTCGTTAGCCTTATAACCCCCTCGATGTCAGAGGACCGGGGTGTTGACAATCGACGCAGCTCCTCGCAGTGACATGCGCTTCATCTTCGTTCTCTGCTCTTTATTTTTGGGTTTTGGATTCGGTTGACAGCTTTAGTCCGCTGAAGATTTGCTGGTATCTATATGTCCCTCTTTATTGATCCAGGCAAGGCCTTTGCCAAAAAGAGTAATGGAAAGTATAATAAACCTATTGTGGACAGGGAAATACCACAATTCACGTCCTGGCCCAGTGACCCCTCAATTATTTCCCCCAGCAGGATTTTGGGGTGGTCAAGCATCTTACGAGAGAATCCTTGGTTTTGTACCACGAATCCTTGTTGCGTCTTTTGTGGCTTACCTGATTGGAGAATTCGCCAACTCCTATGTGCTGGCGAAACTGAAGATTGCGACTAAAGGAAAATGGTTGTGGACTAGAACCATAGGATCTACGTTGATCGGGCAAGGACTTGACTCAGCAGTATTCATCACGATCGCCTTCGTCGGTATCTTTCCTCCCAGGTGGACTTGTAACAGCGATCGTTACTCAGTGGTTGGTAAAGTGCAGTTGTGAGGTCCTGGCAACACCCCTGACTTATGCTGTGGCTGGGTATATTAAGAAGAAAGAGAATGTTGATGTATATGATTATGAAACAAAATTTAATCCTATTTTGATCTCGGATTAAAGTAAGCTTGTTTGAAATAATATGCTTCTTCCATGAGGAAGTGGGGGTTTGAATGGGGATCCGTGTGGAAAAGTCTATAGCAGAAGATCTTCTTAGAAATGCTCTAGATGATAAGTCTGCCTCATTCCGGCCTAACCAATGGGAAGCTATTGATGCGGTCGTTAATAAAAAACAAAAACTACTTGTTGTCCAGAAAACTGGATGGGGTAAGAGCATCGTGTACTTCATCAGCGCTAAAGTCTTTCGAGAAGGCAATCAAGGTCCTACCATAGTCATCTCCCCCCTTCTTGCTCTGATGAGAAACCAGATCCCGGCAGCAGAACGCCTCGGCATCACAGCTGTGACCATAAACTCTTCTAACCAGGAAGAGTGGGATGAGGTCAAGGAGCGGATTGCTGAAGGTGATGTCGATGTACTTCTTATCTCTCCGGAACGCCTCTCCAATGACGAGTTTGTGCGGGATGTTTTGCTTCCAATTTCAGACAATCTCGGACTCCTTGTGGTTGATGAAGCGCATTGCATATCCGATTGGGGTCACGATTTCAGACCGGACTACCGTCGGATAGCCAATGTCTTAAAGCAGATGCCGCCGAACATGCCGATACTTGGTACTACAGCTACTGCCAACAACAGGGTTGTCAAAGATGTTGTTTCTCAACTCGGTGACATAGAAGTGCTTCGCGGGCCTCTAATCAGAGAAAGTTTGTTTCTGCAAAACATACGACTTCCGGATCAGGCGGCTCGATTGGCCTGGCTGTCAGAACATCTCCCTGATATTCCAGGCACAGGGATCGTGTACACTTTGACAAAAAAGGACGCTGAACAGGTCGCTGAGTGGTTAAATCTGAACGGCATCAGTTCAGCTGCCTACTATTCCGATGTGACACACGCCGGAAATCCCGATTCCAGCAGTTACAGGATCGCTCTGGAGAGCATGCTCCTGAAAAATGAGATAAAAGTATTGGTAGCCACTACAGCTCTCGGTATGGGTTATGACAAACCAGACCTGGGATTCGTGATCCACTACCAGGCTCCGGGTTCGGTGGTTGCCTACTATCAACAGGTTGGGCGCGCAGGAAGGGCAATCGAAAGTGCACGAGGGATTCTTCTTTCTGGCAGAGAAGACCAAGACATCCACGAACATTTCCGAAATGCCGCTTTCCCTGGCGGAGGACAAGTTAACCAGATACTTCAGGCATTGGAGCGATCTGATGGGCTGTCAATGCCAGAATTACAGAGAAGGGTTAACTTGACCAAAGGACAGATAGAACAAGTCCTCAAGTTGTTGAGTGTGGAGAACCCTGCACCAGTTATCAGGGAAGACAGAAAGTGGCTACGTACAGCCGTAGATTTTGAAATGGACCAAGAGCGCATAAATTTCCTCGTGCAGCAAAAAACCAGAGAATGGAAGGAGGTGCAGGAATACATTGATCACGAAGATTGCCTAATGGTCTTTCTTAGCAATTCGCTTGATGACGATGCCGATACCCCCTGCGGTAAGTGCAGCAGATGCCTGCCGGATGGCAGGATGCCTGAAACCTTCTCGGAAACACTTGGCGTCAAATCTTCATTGTTTTTAAGATACAGTGAGATGTTGTTAATACCGAGGAAACAAGTACCCAAGGATGCTTTTCAAAAATACGGTTTTCACAGAATTTTGAATCGCCATGGACTTGAAGCCGAAACTGGGCGTATACTTTCAAGATGGGGAGACGCAGGCTGGGGTCGGGTAGTGATGAACGGCAAACACGCCAATCACTTCGGTGACAAGTTGGTCGATGCTGTTTGTGAGATGTTCGAGGAGAGGTGGAATCCGGATCCGCGTCCTACTTGGGTGACTTTTGTGCCATCCTTCAACCATCCTGCTCTTGTTCCTGATTTTGCCAAACGGGTAGCAAAGAGGTTGGGACTATCCTTTCAAAATGTAGTAACAAAAACAGCACGAAATAGACCGCAGAAGCAAATGCAAAACAGTTTTTACCAATGTCAGAATCTCGATGGTGTGTTTGCAGTGGATAGTGATATAAAAACAGAGCCTGTCCTACTACTTGATGACATGGTTGATTCAAGGTGGACGTTGACAGTGATAGCGGCGCTTTTGAGATCTGCTGGAAGTGGCCCTGTTTATCCTATAGTTTTAGCAACAACTGCAATCGGAAAATAAAATGAAACAGTTAAGTCAAGATGCTCAAACCACATTACTACTGACAACCCATTTCGGAGACAAGGGGCCGATGGAACACGGGCCTCTCACCCCAACCGAGTGGGGTAGGTTTGCTCGCTGGCTTACAGAACAATCCATAGCTCCAGGGGAACTCCTGGTCGGCAATAGGCGTGAACTGCTTCGTGGTTTTCAAGACAACAAGATCTCACTGGAGAGAATGGAAACCCTAATAAATCGTGGTACAACCCTGGCTCTAAGTGTTGAAAAGTGGAGCCGAGCCGGTCTCTGGATTATCACGCGATCTGATTCTGCCTATCCCGAAAAATTAACAGAACGTCTCAATCACAATTGTCCACCCGTCCTCTTTGGAAGCGGTGACAATAATCTGCTGAATAAACCGGCGATCGCTGCCGTTGGGTCAAGAGATGTCACGAATGAAGACCTCAAATTCTCAAGAACCATTGGTGGCAAAGCTGCAGCATCAGGTTTTGCCATTGTTTCAGGAGGAGCACGGGGTGTTGATGAAGCATCCATGCTTGGCGCCCTCGAGGCAGAGGGAACGGCAATTGGAGTTCTTGCAGACAGTTTGCTTAAAAAGAGTACTTCACGAATATACAGAAACCATATTCAAAGGAAAAACATTGTCCTCATCTCTCCGTTTTCTCCGGAAGCTGGCTTCAATGTTGGAAACGCTATGGCTAGAAACAAATACATTTACTGTTTGTCTGAGGCAGCCGTGGTTGTTCATTCTGGAAGAACCGGGGGAACTTGGAGCGGGGCAACCGAAAATTTGAAAAAGCAATGGGTTCCACTTTGGGTGAAGAGGACAAGTGATCCCGATTCTGGAAACAATGATTTAGTTAATTTGGGAGGAAGTTGGCTTCCCCATAACATTGTGGAAGGTGATTTGAATAGCCTCCTAGGAAGGAAAAGTACATCAAATGATGAGAAAGATGTAAAAATAGATTGCATCGCAGATCAAAGTAATCGATCCTTCTACGAAATATTCCTCTTCAAACTTAAATCTCTTTTAAAAAATGATTCAATGACCCGAACTGAATTGCAAGACGTTTTTGATTTGACGCCTAAGCAATTAGATGTTTGGCTTAGAAAAGCTATTGAGTCTGAGCAAATAATCAAGAAAGGAACGCCAGTTAGCTATTCATTAATTCAAAAGGCCAAAGGAAATCAACTGGCGATGTTTGATGAAAGTTAGGATTTTTCGCGACCAACTGGAACCCTGTCCAGCCTCATCACGCTATCCGCGCTTCCTTCTGGGACACTTGTATTCCCGCTCTCATGATCACCGACACAGCGTTCCTGAGGAATCCCAACTATCATGAAGTGACGGACACCATGAGGGATTGGGGTCAGAGCGGGAATTGTGCTGTTCCTGATACGGTCACTTGGGTTTACTGTCAGGAATTTCAATGAGCGGATGGTAGTATTATATGGCGAATACTGATTTCCCATGAGGCAGGAGACATGACACAGGCAGTCCAGTCTGTTAATAATGAAAGTGGAGAGGATTTTTGCCGGCTTGAGGTTGGGAATGGATGGGAAGGGAAAAACCTCCTGATTTAGTCGTGAATACCACAATTCTCGCTCCGACCCCAAAGACTTCCTCGTTGATCAGGACCAGGAGAAAAAGAAGGAGCGGATCACAAAAATAAGAGAGGCGCTTAGGGGGACTGAGTAGACAAAGGGGCACGTTATGCTTTGGATAATCATTCCGATATTCGCTGGAGCAAGCAACAAGGGCCGGTCAGGCTTTCTGTGGTTTTTAGGCTGCCTCATTTTCCCACCATTGGTTCTTATTGCGTTGGCTGTGAAACCTGCCGCGAAGGAACCCCAAACAGTAAACGTTAACGTTGCCCAATCACCACAGCCAGAGGCAACACCAGGTGGGACGATACCATCAATGCCATCTGTTCCATCAATGCCTGGGGGTCCCCAGGGACAACCAATATCAGGGCCGCCCTCAGTTGAATCAGAAGGTGGCGATCCCAGAATGGTGTTTCCGGCGGAGATCCAGTGCCCGATGTGTGCTGAAACCATTAAGGGTGCCGCAAAGATCTGCCGCTTCTGTAAAGCTGACCTCTCCGAATGGAAGGAGGATTATATAAAAAAGGCCCAGGCCTTTTGGGGACATATCAAAAATGGCCATGAGAAACTAAATCCTAACGACATGCTGGCAACAGCTTACCACCATGAAAATAATGGAAACGCTGAAACAGCGAAAGCCTATTTTCATCTTGTCGTGAAGAAATATCCGAACACTGAGGCTGGGGAGGCCGCGAGAAAGAAAATCGGGTGACAAGGTTAGCGACAATTGCAGTTCTATCTCGCATCTTGGCTGGTTGCACCCTGGCCACAAAGAAAGACATCACCAGGCTCGAAAGGTCTGCTGAGGGGCATGGGGCCAGAGGGGCAGAGGGGAATGGGGCCAGGCCGCCTGTCCTGAGCAAGTGAAACGCGTCGAAGGGTGAATTGCGGTATCTCCGCGTTGTCTGGTTGGTTTTGTTGACGGCCTTGCTGATGGTTGTTCGATCCAGTTCCAGGAAAGCTGCTGTATCCGATTGGGGGTAACCGTATCGCTTAAAGGGGTCACAGACTTTTCTGTTCCTCGTTATGTCACTTAATAAAAAACAGGAGCAGTGTGGTAAATGAATTAAAGCAATGATTCGAAAAAGAA
>QIDY01000110.1 GCA_003228495.1 Nitrospirota bacterium | reverse complement strand
TAGGAACATGTTAGCACCCACCTTGAGAAGGAACAACCATCGAGCAATTCACCAACTTCCTCTCAGGCCTGAGAAGAATCTCCACAGACGCCATCAACTCATCTTGAACATCTTTAGGCGAGTTTTTCTTCCACAGACGACACCGCATCCGGGAACAAAGGCGCATACGCCCGCCCCATATATTCCTTCAGCATTCGACGGGCACTGAATATGGGAGCCCCCGTCCGAATGGCATTTTTTGCGGTAGCACACCACCCATGAGGAATTCCATCAA
The DNA here is from genome assembly GCA_003228495.1 of Nitrospirota bacterium. Lineage (GTDB taxonomy): Bacteria > Nitrospirota > Nitrospiria > Nitrospirales > UBA8639 > Nitrospira_E. The sequence goes on along the minus strand of QIDY01000110.1, from coordinate 4,901 downwards.
TACCACGTTCATAGTATAAGGGAACAATCTCTTTTTCCAGAAGCGTGTAGAGATTTTCAGAATCCCAAGCATCCTGTTTTCCCTCATCTAAAGGTTCATCAGGCAGGGGCACCGCCCAGCCGTTGGACCCATCATACCCTTCTTTCCACCATCCGTCTAAAACGCTCAGATTGGGCACACCATTCAAGGCCGCCTTCTGTCCACTCGTCCCACTGGCCTCCAAGGGCGGACGGGGGTTATTGAGCCACACGTCTACCCCCTGGACCAGAAATTTCGCGACATGCATGTCGTAATCCTCGACAAACGCAATATGGCCACCCAAATCATGCGCTTTGGCAAATTGATAAAGCTGATGAATTAATTCACGTCCCGGCTGATCAGCAGGATGGGCCTTCCCGGCAAAAATAATTTGAACAGGTCTCCAGGGATTCAACAGAATTTTTTTCAACCGGTCCAAATCCGAAAACAGCAAAGTGGCACGTTTATACGTGGCATATCGCCTGGCAAAACCCAGGGTCAAGGAATACGGCTCAAGCAAGGCTCCACTCGCCAACACTTGAATGGGGTCCATCGTCCCATCCATCCAACCTATTCGAGCGCGTTGCCGGATAAAAATCAGCATCTTTCGTTTCAGAAACTGTCTGGTCTCCCATAATTCCTCATCCGGCACTCCTTCAATACGCTTCCACAGTTCTTGGTCATCACACCGCTCTCGCCAGTCGAGTTCCAAATATTTCCGAAACAACATATCCATTTCCTTGGCAATCCACGTCGGGACATGGACTCCATTGGTAACACTGTGGATCGGCACCTGATTGACAGACCGTTCCGGCCATAGCACTTGAAACATTTTTCGCGAAACATGCTCATGCTCACGACTCACTCCATTCACGAATGCCGCAAGACGAATCGCTAATGTCGTCATATGGAACTGGTTCGGTGACAATTCGGGATGACGGCCAAGAGCCATAAAATCTTCCTGGGTTAAACCCAGGTCTTCCCACCACCATTGACAATATTCGCGGATAAGATCCGCGGAAAATACATCGTGCCCGGCTGGAACAGGGGTATGTGTCGTAAAGACGGTGTTCAAACGAACCTGGTTAGCCGCTTCGTCTAACGCCATCCCTTGTTTGACCAATTCCCCGATCCGTTCCACCAAGAGAAACGCTGGATGGCCCTCATTGGCATGCCAAACATGCGGATGATACCCCACTGCCCGCAACGCCCGGACCCCTCCGATTCCCAGTAACAATTCCTGACAAAGCCGGGTTTGGTGATCTCCACCATAGAGCCGAGCAGTCAAATGACGATCCTCCGGTGCATTCTCCGGGCTGTTGGTATCCAGCAAATACAAAGACACTCGACCCACCCGCACCTGCCAAATGATACAGGTGACCAACCGTCTTCCAATTCTGACTTGGATTTTGGCCAACTCTCCAGCAGGTGTCCTGGCCAAATCAATCGGCATTGCCATTTGATCAACCGAATCATACACCGCTTCCTGCCACCCCTCGGCATCAATGACTTGCCGGAAGTAAGCCTGGTTATACATAAATCCGACCGCGACAAGCGGAATCCCAAGATCACTGGCTTCTTTGAGATGATCCCCAGCGAGAATCCCCAATCCTCCGCTATAAAGAGGTACAGAACGATGCAATCCAAATTCGGCGGAGAAGTACGCAATCGTGCCGCCATTGAGATGGGGATACTGGGTGCCAAACCAATGATCCGACGCGGCCATATACTCGTGAAAGGCGTTCATAGCAGCCTGATACTTGCGAATAAACACCATATCCTGCCGGAGCATTTCCAATCGGCTTGGATCAATTTCTTGCAGCTGTCGCATAGGATCATGATGGGTCAAACGCCACAAGGTCGGATCGAAGTGTGAAAAAACGGATCGTCCCTCAGGCGACCAGCTCCACCAAAGGTTACGGGCTAATTCCGATAGATTTCTAAATTCTGCCGGTAAGGTTCGGGACAAGTTATCCATAAAGATGACTCCAAGGATTTTATAAGGAATAGTAAGATGGCAGCATCAGGAAGACCACCACGCTAACCAGCATAGGTGAATGTGGAAAGATGTCAAGGTAAGAGACTGTGACACAATAACTTGGACAACAGGGCCTCAGGCATTTCCAACGGGCCGACTGGCTCCACCCTGAGCAAGCGAAACGACAATGGCAAAGCGCTCTCCCACAATACGCGTGGCCCGGTTCATGTGCTTCGCCAATTCCTTGGCTTCGTCCGGTGGAAGATCGCGACGAAATTGTGGGTGCAAGCCCCACCAGGTTTCAACTTCTTCTTCGCCTTGGGTACGAGACATAACACTGATAAGCTTAATTAACCCTTCCCCAGTCGTCCCATCCGGAGCAGCGAGTGGGGTAGTAAATCCTTCTCCGGTTGTAGAGGAACCGTCTTTGGCTTCAGGTGTATTATCTACAATTGGCGTTGGAGTGGAGGGGGATTTGTCTTTGGATTTTGTCGCATCCTCAAAGAGGTTTTTGAGGGCCGGAACGACAGCGGACCCACACAAAAAAGCCGCCGCGGTAATTTCCTTCTTGCCAGAGGCCCCGGCTTTGGAAGCTACACGCTCTGAAAAAAATTGAAAGTATTGATCGCGTTCTTTGGTTTGATCGGTCACGACAAATTTAAACCGCTCATACACTTCTCGGCTCTCGGAAACCGTTTGCCCCACTGACAGCGTCACTTCCATATCATCAATTTCACTTGAACTCAGGGAGGGAGCCAAAACGGTTTTCAATTCATGCGCGACAGCATCTTCCAGGTTATTCATAAAATCTCGTTGAGCCTGGATAGGAATATAAAAGGCCGAGAGGCGGTCCACAAGGTTAAACAGCATTCGGAGAAATTCTAAGTAAATATCCCATTCCTGCTTGCGCTGAAGCTTCAGGGCCTGTTGTTGATCGGACCGTTTAATCAGAGTCACCGATTCACGAGCCACGCTCATCATCGTATGAGTCAAATCTTTTAAAATACCGGAATAATTTTCTGCTGGATTATTTGCCATACATGATTCCTTTGGTGAATAGTAGCGAATTATAACTGAGGATTTGGAGACCTGTCCAAGAACAATTTTCCTGCGTTGCAACCCACTACAGCCTATGCTATACACGGCCAACCCCTATCATATGCACGAACCGCCTACGGTGTTATCTCTATAGATTCATGGATTCGACATCTGCAAGCCCCAAAACCTATGTTCTCAAGCGCCCACTTGAAGGATCCACTCCACCTCCGCTTTCCCGCAATTATGCGGAGGAATTGAATGCCCAACAACTCGCTGCGGTCGAAGCGGTCGAGGGGCCGGCCCTGGTTATTGCCGGAGCCGGTAGTGGAAAAACACGAACCTTGGTCTATCGGGTTGCTCGACTCATTGACCTGGGCATTCCTCCCAGCTCCATTCTCCTGCTGACCTTTACCCGAAAAGCCGCACAGGAAATGTTAGAGCGTGTGGGCGTCCTCATTGGGCTCCGTAGCCAACAGGTCAGTGGAGGGACATTTCACTCCACGGCCAATCTCCTTTTGCGCCGGTATGGCCAACCGGTCGGCTTGGAATCGGGGTTTACCATTTTAGATCGAGGCGATTCCGAGGATTTATTGAATCTTTTGCGCGGTCAACTCGGGCTGAACGACATGGGCAAACGCTTTCCTCGAAAACATACCATCGCAGAAATGTTCGGCAAAACAGCGAATACCTTGGAAAGTCTGGAAGACATCGTTCTCAACGAATACAGTCATTTCGGGAATTTTTTGACCGAACTCACTAAATTACAAACGGCCTATGAGTCCGCCAAGCGGCAACGGCAGTTAGTGGATTACGATGACCTGCTCGTCAAGTTATTAGAGCTCCTCGTCGTCGATGAGCACGCCAGAGAAACGATTAGCCAAAGTTTCAAGTATATTCTCGTCGATGAGTACCAGGACACGAACCGCCTGCAAGCCTCCCTCGTGCGCAACTTAGCCGCGACGCATCATAACGTCATGGTGGTGGGTGATGATTCGCAATCCATCTATGCCTTTCGCGGCGCAACCTTTCGCAACATCATGGACTTTCCCGATTTGTTTCCCGGCACCATCCTCTACAAGTTGGAAGAAAACTACCGCAGCACACAGCCCATCCTCCAACTCGCCAACGAACTCATTGCCGCCGCCCCTGAAAAATACAGTAAAACGCTGTTTACGAGAAAAGAGGAAGGTCCATTGCCCGGTCTCGTTCAGGCCATGGGCGAAAATGCCCAGTCTCGGTTCATTGCGCAAAAAATCTTAGAACTACGAGAAGAGGGCATCGCCTTAGATGAAATCGCCGTGCTGTTCCGATCCAGTTTTCATGCGTTCGACTTGGAATTAGAACTCACACGCCGGAATTTGCCGTTCATTAAACGGGGCGGGTTTAAGTTTATCGAAACGGCCCACGTCAAAGATCTGCTCGCGCACTTGCGGGTGATTCACAATCCGTTGGACACCGTAAGTTGGAACCGTCTGCTCCTCTTACTCGAAGGCGTCGGCCCTAAAAAGGCCAAAGATCTTATCGCAATGCTTTGGCAAACCCACGGGAGCTTTCACGTGCTTAAACAGAGTTCAGGCCGTTCCTCCGCCGGCTTGCACCATTTAGCAGCCACACTCGAGCGATTGACCGAGGAACCCCTTAGCCCGACCGTGCTTCTTGGAGAAATGCTTGAATACTATTTGCCCTTGCTCAAAGATCAATACGATGATTATCCCAAACGGATACGCGATCTGGAACATTTATCGGTCATGGCCGAACGATATCCGGATCTCAATGAATTTCTCGCCGATCTGACGCTGGAACCACCGAACGAAAGCGTTTCAGATGTCGAGGCCCCTGATAATGATGACGAACGGCTGATTCTCTC
>QIDY01000341.1 GCA_003228495.1 Nitrospirota bacterium | reverse complement strand
CCTTTATGTTGAAGGACGCTCAGGTGCAGGTTCTCATCATACAGGAACGATTAAAAGCCCAAGTTTCCGAATTCGGCTACCCCATTGTGTGTATTGACTCGGAAAAAGAAATGTTCACACAACAGAATAGCCAAAATCTGGTCAATCTGGGTACCCACGAGAATCTTGCCTATTGCATGTATACCTCCGGATCTACGAATGAACCCAAAAGAGTCGGCGTTCCGCATGCGAGTTTAGGCATATATATCAATTCACTAAAACAGTCATTCAACGTCGATCTTGGGGATAGTTATTTACAAACTGCGTCTTTTGCCTTTTCTGCTTCAACCCGACAAATCTTTCTACCCCTCTGCGTCGGAGCTACCTTGCATTTGGCAACCACCGAACAACAACAAGATCCCTTTCTGCTGTATGACCTTATTTGTACAAGGCAGATTAGGATTTGGGATACGGTGCCCAGTGCATGGCGAAACTGCGTGGAAACCGTATTGGAGCGAAAAAAACCCCAAGGGTCATACACAATCACAAATTGTTTACAACTGATTCTATTGACAGGCGAGGCCTTAGATAGGAAAACCATCAGGCAATGGAAAGGCCATTTAGATGATTCTACAACCATTTTAAATTTGTATTCCCAAACCGAATCCGCTGGCACCATCAGCTATCATTCTATTTCTCAAGAATGGGAAAACCCTAATGATATCGTTCCGCTTGGACGTCCCCTCAAGGGCACAACTGTTCATTTATTAGATAAGTATTTCCGTCGCGTGGAAGCTGAGGAACTTGGGTATATTTGTGTGGGCGGTGACCGAATATCAAGAGGATATCTTAACGAGCCTGATTTGACTGCCGAACGGTTTATTCCGGATGTCTCTAGTGATCATCCGGGCCAGCGGTTGCATAATACCGGTGATCTGGCGAGGTACCGTTTCGATAATTCGCTTGAATGGGTGGGACGAAGCGATCAGCAAGTAAAACTCAGGGGATTTCGAATTGACCTTGGTGAAATTGAGGCCGTGTTGCGACAGCAGGAAGAAACATCAGAAGTCGTTGTCGTGACCCGAGAAAATATGCAAGGGAACCCCCGAGTAGTGGCCTTCGTGGTTCTACATCGAAATCAGCAGGTCACTATCGAAGAATTACGAACGTTTGTCATACAGCGGCTACCTACTTTTTTGGTGCCTGCGGCTTTCGTCTTGCTGGAGACTATACCACGGCTACCCAACGGAAAGGTCGATCGTCGGGCTCTTCCAGAGCCAACATTCGAACAGCCGACATTGGGGGAGCGTGAAGGAGAGGCTCTCAACCCAATTGAACAGAAGATGGCGGAGATCTGGGCAGAAGTGCTCGGCCTTGATCGAATCAGCATCCAAAGTAATTTTTTCGAATTAGGCGGACATTCTCTACTAGCAAGCCAAGTCATTGCCAGGATCAACGACAGATTCAATGTAGCTCTCTCTGTTCGTGACCTCTTTGAGCAACCCACCGTAGCCAGCTTGACTGAGGCGGTACAGCAGGCACAGAAACCATCGAACGCGAGAAATGTAGAAGAGGACCTCGCCGCCTTGTTAGATAGTGTAGATGCGTTGTCTGAAGAGGAAGCCCAAGCCCTGTTAGAGAAGGAAACCAGGAAGAGCACAGGTTAGAAAACGACTCATCGATACCGATCTGCCCAGTGAACTTTATCCCCTTTGTAACGCTAGATAGTTTCCAACTAAGGACACCCCGCTTTTCATGTGACCCTAATCCATTTTGTGGTCATAGCGCGATGGACTCGATTTTTTGAATGTCGTCATGAGAAAGTTCAAAATGAGTAGGAACCGCCAAATCGTCTTTCATGTGTTGTTCGTTGGTGGTACCGGTTAGGGGCAAGATACCAATTTGTAAGGCAAAGCGGAAAATTACCTGAATCGGATTGGCCCCTACCCGTTTGGCGATACCCCATACTTTAGGATCTCGTAAGACATCTTGATTAGCCGTGAGTAGCGAGAAACCTTGGTAGATAATTCCCTGTGCTTTGCAGATTTCCCTAACCTCTTTGTCCCATCCCATGACAGCATAACACCGGTTTTGTGCGATCATGGGTTTAACTGAAGCCTTTTCGCATAACTCTTGAAGTTGATCGGCTTGAACGTTGCTGATGCCGATCATCTTAGTTTTGCCTGCTCGATACAATTCTTCCATGGCGGTCCACACATCCCAATCAACTTGCTTCAATCCCCAGCGAGAATAAGGTCCATGCAAGACATAGGAATCCAGGTAGTCTGTATGGAGGTGCTTAAATGAACTTTCAAGCGACTGCTGAACTTGTGTGGGAAGATCGGCAGATTGATCGTACGGTGTACGATGATCCTGTCCGGAGGCCGAAGTAAATTTCGTCTGGAGAAACAGCCACTCCCGCTTCACGCCCTTCTTGTTTAGGGTTAACAGTGCCTCTCCAACCAACGCTTCCTGATAATGAATGAGTTGGTTGGCTGTATCGATGGCAGTAAAACCAGAATCAATCGCTAGTTCGACGAGCCGTGCGGTCTGCTCTTTTTTCCAGGCCGTGCCATACATGAAGCTGGGGATCGCAACATCGTTATACGTGACAATCTTATCCATAAACTCGTTATTTCTTCGTAATTACTCAGGTGGATAGACTGAAGACCGAAGGCTTTTAGGGACAATCATACGTCATCATCCAACAAATCGGGTAAGATGAGTACTAGTCTTCAGTCTTCAGCCTAAATTCCTGAGTAGTTACATTTCTTCGAAATTAATTAGGACCTCGGGGCCGAACCATGCCTGCACATCCACCCCACCAGGCACATAAAATTTCATAGAGCTGAACAATGCCCCAGAGAGTTGCAGGGATCACAATCACAAATATGGTGACCACACCAAAGAGACGCCATAACGGGTGTTTTGATTGGGCAAAGGAGTCGACAGACATAAGACTACAACTTACAGCAAGCCACGTTTCTGCAGATAATCTTTATCGATGATAGGTGAAGATGGGGGTGAAAGAGTGCCATTGGCTTGCAGAAGCCGCTCGACATATTTGCCAATAAGATCGGATTCAAGATTGACGGAATCCCCAATTTGCTTGAGACCCATAGTTGTCACCTTGGCCGTATGGGGAATAATGGCAACAGCAAAGGATCGATCCGTGACTCCATTGATCGTCAGACTAATGCCGTCCATCGTAATGGATCCTTTGGGCACACAATAGCGCATGATGTCTTCCGGAGCTTCCACGGTGAGATATGTGGCATTACCGTCCTGCTCCCGAGCCCGAAGCGTCCCGACGCCATCCACATGACCGGTGACAAGATGTCCTCCGATTCGCGCATTCAGCTTCATAGCCCGTTCAAGATTGATCGGTGTCCCGACAGAAATTTTTCCAAGAATGGTACGATTCAGTGTTTCGGTGGAGACATCAACAAAAAAACTCTCGTTTTCAGTTTTGGTTACCGTCAGACATGCGCCTGAGACACTTACACTATCTCCTACGTGAAGATCATCTAAAATGGCGGAAGCCAAGATTGAAAACTTGGCACCAGCCAAGCCCTTCTCCATGGCCTGAACTGCGCCTATTTCTTCAACGATCCCACTAAACATATGGCTCCTTACGGCTGTTCGTCAGTCCCATCGTCTTTTTTCAATAGAATCGTTTTGACCACGAATATGAACACCACAATTAAGACCACGACACCCAACAAGGCCAAAATTCCAATAATAATATCACCTGTTCCCAATGCTTCATCCATAGCGTACTCTTCCTCTCATAGAGAGGCATTATAGCATGGCAGGTTTCTTGATCCCTATCATCATAATGCCAAAATACGTGGCTGTTATTAATAAGATTATCCCGATAAAGAAAAATCCACCTCCATAACCAAGTTGATCAATTAAGAGACCCGCCAAGAGCGGCCCACCGGCATGACCCATATCCATAATTGTGCCGCGCAAGCCCATACCGGCGCCAAGTCCTTTGCCTTGGGATAAATCGGCCACTAGTGCCGTGGTCGAAGAAGTGACGACCGCTTCTCCAAACCCAAAAGCACCTGCCACCAGCAGCAAAATAACGTACCCTTGAATATGAGGAATCAGCATCACCATCAGTCCACACAAACAAAGACCACTCACAATCAGTGGTTGGCGAGAACCCCGATCCGAGACTCGACCCATGAAGGGTTTTGAGACAAACGAGGTTAACGCCTGCACGCCAAACAACATGCCAATCTCAGCAGCATTCAAGCCGATAAATAAACCATACAAGGGGAGAAACGCCATCAGGGTACCGTTTCCAACCATCTTGGCGGCTTCCACAAGACTCGTCATCAAAATAGGAGGACTCTGACAAACACGACGAAGCCCGTCACGCATCTCTGGCCAAAGTGTAGTCAACGAATGTTCTGGCACATGAGAAACCGGCGGTGAGACAGGAATCATCCAAAAGAAGAGTACCGCCAGTAGCCCAAACACACCAGCTAACAAGAACACCGGCGAAAATCCGAATTGATACACAATGACTCCGCCAATCATCGGGCCTAATAATCCCCCACCCTGGGTTGCGGAGGTATACCAACCAAACGCTTCCCCTCGTCGTTGCACAAACCATTCGGCGACCATTGCTAAGGCTAATGGGGTAAACATGGCTGTCGCTAATCCATGAATCAACCGCAGAATCCCTAACGTGGATAAATCGGAAATGAATGGATAGAAAAAAGGCGGAATGGCAAAAGCCAAGACCCCGCCAATCATCAGCCGTTGACGATTCAGTACATCCGACAGTAAGCCCATCGGCAACTTTAAAAAAATCCCTGTGACCGTTGAAAGGGCCACTACCATACCGACCATGAGAGGACTGGCTCCAAGCGAGTCGGCTAACAGAGCCAAGGTAGGACGACGAACCATGTCATAGCTGATGAAACAACAAAGGCCGACCAGACAGAGATAGACAAAGGAGCGAGTAGGTTTCATGCAAATTGAATGAAAATTTTGAAGAAATATTCACCTAAAAGGTTGGCGAAACATGTCGAGTATTCGCCCTGCAGCACTGTTGAGCGGGGAATATACGCTCATGAGGCTACCAATGGTTCAAAGAGCTGTCAACGAAGCTCACAACGTCCCAGGCCATGGGATTCTATTGTTTCCAGCAATCTTTTTCTTAAACCTAAGTTGAGCGATGCTTATGGATGA
>QIDY01000197.1 GCA_003228495.1 Nitrospirota bacterium | reverse complement strand
CAACTGCGCCACCAGTGGAAGACACTCTTCCTCCGTTACCAACTGAATCGGCTTTGGAACGATTATCTGAATCATTGGGTGGGGCAATTAACTCCATTGTCGTTCCCCAAAAACGAGAAGCGACTTCAATACCCATCCCATCCCAAAAAACAAACCTTCAGCCATTTGAAGATCAGTCCCCCTTGCTTGATAAGCTTCAATTACCTTCGGCTCCCCCAACAATATCTCGCCCCAAACGTTTACAACGTAGGGAGCCCTTGAAAATTCCCTCAACGCCCCCTTCGACCGCAATACAAAAAAAGGCTCAGGCCACGAAAAAACCGCCATTACGACCATCTCCCAATCCAGCTATTCCGACGCCCAAGGTTCAACCGGCAGTGAGACCCGCACCAGCAATTCCATCCTTAAGCGCGATCACGCCATTCCAGCGGGCGCAGCCAGCAAGGACACCAGCCAAGACCCTACCGCCCTCCAAGATAGAGGAAACGCTCAAACGTAATCTTCCCGATATTCCAAACCCTGCTCGAGTGCTCAGCGCACCAAAGATATCTCGCAAACCATCGACAACACAGGCGGAGCCGAAGTCGTCCCCACCGAAAATCTCAGCTCCTCCATTGGCAAAAATTTCCGAATCGCCACGACCGAAATCCTCCATACCAACCCAACCCAAAATGACGGAGACGGTCAAAAAATTGATGGAAGGACTCAAATCGACAACGCGAACACTACCTCCCAAACAGGTTTTTCCACAACGAACGAAACCATCCAGGACGACTCTCCCTTCAACAAAACTTCCTCCATCAGAAATAGGTCAACAAATCGCAAAACTGTCTATACCTGAGGTGACTCCGGTCGAGTCGATCAAGCAACGACTGCAATTGCTTGAAGTGCAAGCGACTGATAACCCCGGACGTTCGGGGGCCAAGCCATCTCCCGGGAAAAACCGGTACTTGGCGATGGTGGAAGATAGGATTGATCATAAGTGGGTCGCACTTCCATTGTTAGCGAATACCCCATTGGTGGTCCTGAAATTCCGTATTTCCCGATTAGGAGAAATTTCTCGCCTTCAAATTGCTGAAAGTTCGGGAAATTCTCACTACGATTCCTTGGCCCAACGTGCCGTTCAAGCGGTAAATCCTCTTCCCTCGTTCCCAGCTGATATTTCGGATTCATTTTTCGACGTAACATATCGATTTATTAAAGATTAAAAGGACTTGGCCTGTATGATGAAGACTCTGCACCATCACATCGTTCGGTTTACTCTCTGTACCTCTTGTGTGCTCAGCTTGGTATTTCCATCTTTGCTTCTTGGAGAAGAAGCCATCCTGGAGGCCACCAGATCAGAATTTCAAAAGATCCCTATCTGGGTCATGGAATTCTCTCCCGTACAGCAAAAGCAAAAAATTTCAGAGCAACCCCATACCCAAGTTCGATCTATTTTGAAAGACGATCTCACTCGCTCACAGGTCTTTGCTGTTACAATCTCGCCCTCCACAAAGGGCGAATTTTTCGAAAATAAATGTGTCAGTCTTTCTCCAACTCTCGAATCCGACTTTCAAAAAGTCACCGTATCGACCTGGGGAAGATTAGGAATGGGCGGGACGAAAAACGGTGGCGGTGAAGGGTTGATTTTTGATGCCTGCGCCTTCGATCTTGGACATCAAGATGTGCTCACCGGCAAGCGGTACTTTTCCTTAAAAACCAGCGACGCTCTCCTACGACTCATGGCCCACCGGTGGGCCGATGAACTGGTCTATCGCTATACGGGAGAACAGGGCATTGCCCGAACCAAGATCGCGTTTGTCGGCGAAAAAGACAACGGACGCGAATTATTCGTGATGGATTATGACGGGTATGATCCGCAACAAGTCACAGCTGATGGGTATCTCAACCTCATGCCGACATGGGCACCAGACCGCAAATCGCTCATTTACACCGCCTATCGAGACCGTAAACAACAAATCATGCGACGCGAACTGGCAACAGGCCGAGAGGAAGTGCTGGTGTCCCCGGCCAGTCTCAATATCACCACAACATTCGCTCCCGATGGCAAATCAATCACGTATGCCCGAGCCCAAGAAGGCAATTCAGACATCTATCAGGTAGAATTGGACAGTGGAAGTCACAAGCAGTTAACCTCTCATCATAGCGCAGATTTGTCCCCTTCCTGGTCTCCGGACGGACGGCATCTGGCCTTCACGTCGGATCGCGGAGGTCGCCCGCAAATTTATATCATGGATGCCGAGGGCTCCAACGTGAGACGATTAACGTACGATGGAGACTACAATGCAGCGCCCGCATGGTCTCCTAAAGGGGATTGGATCGTGTATGTCTGTCGAATACCGGGCGAAGGATTTAAGCTCTGTCGTATCAGCCCGGATGGGGGGGAACGGCGTCAACTGACGAGTGGTAAAAGTATCGATGACTCGCCTTCATGGGCTCCAAATGGCCGACACCTCGTATTCAGTTCCATACGAAGAGGAGAAAGTCAGTTATATATCATCACAAACGAGGGAGTAGGATTGGAAAAAATTTCATCGGTGGGTACCCATCTGAGCTCACCTTCATGGTCCCCGTTTCAACCCTAATCAACGGAAACAACTGTGATATTTCAGCAAAGGAGTCGACGTATGCACCCAGCTATTCGCATCTTTTCACTTATTAGTATTTTAAGCCTGACCTTAGGCAGCCTCACAGGTTGCGGGGAAAAACGCATACATGTTGCCACGGTTTCCGGAGCTCCGGGCGAAGAAATGGCACTAGAAACAACGAATGAGAACTCGGAGGCCCAAATGTCTGGTCTCGACAATTCAACCGTCGAGGAGTCGACTCTGTCGTCCCAAATTCCTGAGGTCGAAACGGCTTCAGAAGAACCGGTGGAATCTGACATGATCGATGAACCCATCAACATGGTACATGAGCCTCAGAACCTTTCAACCCAGGAGGGCCCCCTCGACTCTTCTCAGCCTGATCCATCGCTAGAATCTCCTCTGTCCTCCGACAATGATGAGTCCGTGCCATCACTAGGCGAAGGGCAAGATTTTTCCGCACAATCCAGTTCATCGCCAAAAGACCGGGCGAACCGCTCTTTAGCCAACATCGGAGACTTCCAAGAACCCACCCCAGCTCAATTTTCTGAATTGCACGATACTCCTTCCAGAGAAGACATGGAACGGATACCAGACACGTTTCAAATTGCCAAGGCCGAACCCTCAGATAGCCTACAAGATCAGATGAACCGAATCAAAGAAGAAGAATTTGCAACCGCAGCAGCAGGATTAGAAGATGTCTTCTTTCAATTTGATAGCTGGGCCCTTACACATGAAGGCAGGCAATCGCTGCAACGCACTCTCGGGTGGTTTGAACAAGAACCATCATCGAATCTCATCATTGAAGGCCATGCCGATCAACGCGGAACACAAGCCTACAACATGGTTCTGGCAAAAAAACGAGCCGTCGCCGTACACGATTATCTCTCACAATTAGGTGTCGACGCCTCTCGACTTGCGGTTATCTCCTACGGGAAAGATAAACCTTTCTGTCAAGATGCCACGGAAGTCTGTTACCAACTGAACCGTCGAGGACACCTGATTGTCCAAAATCCGTAAATTTTGACAATCGGCGTCAAAACCGATGAAAAGGATCGAAGGCACAGTGATACCTGGAGAATATGCCAAGTCAGTTTTTACGGGGATAATGCTGATCGGACTGTTCGGCGTACTTCAAATAGGCTGCGTCGCACAACAAGCCGATGTTGCACGAATCCAAAAAGACTTGGAGCAACAAATTGGACAACTAAAGTCCGAAAAAGCTGCTCTGGGCCAACAAGTTGAGGAAGTACGTTCGGCGATTGCAGAATCTCAAAACCTGATTGCCGCCCAAAAAGCCGATATGAACAAGATGCGAAGCGATCTGGCCCCACTGAACCAACAAATTAGACTCCTGAGGGAACAGGATTTAACCAGCTTGTATGGGAATTTTGAAGACGCGGAGAAAAAAATTTCCGATCTTAAAAATAATTTTGAGGCCCATAAGAAAAACTTTTCGACCACGACGGAAACACTCCAATCCGATATCCAAGCTATACAAACCTCCGTACAGTCTCATGCAGAACAACTCCAAGTAACCCAAGCGCAAGCCACAACACTCGCCCAACAAATTGACGAAAGCAACCAGGCAATTAATAACCAATTGACTGATTTTCAGACCGCCTTCGGACAATTCAAAAAGGCCTTAACAGACATCGGAGCGGAACTCACGACAGAAACGCAACGGGCATCATCGGCGGAAGCACAATTGTCTACCGACATCAGCAACCAGATTCAACAGGTTTCAACAGAATTCTCGACTCAACAACAAGCCCTTCAAGCCCGTTCGGATGACCTGTCGCAATCGATTCTCCAACTTCAGGAGACCCTCAAGCAATCCGGAGCACTTTTGGGTACCCGACTCGATGAACAAGCCACACACCAAACTGAACTAAGCCAACAGATGAATTCCTTACAAGATAAACTGAAGACAGATACTGAAGGCCTGAGATTATTCTTGGATCAGGATGTGAAAAACTCGATGGCCCAATTGGTTGCCGATATGGATGCCAGGCAACGCCCTGTGCTTGGACAAATTGATGCCCTGCAGACCGACGTGGAAGCTTTAGGCATCCATGTCCAAGCCGATGCCACACAGGTACAGGGGCTTTCACAGTCCGTCGTTAAACTTCGTGAAGCGCAAGAGGTCATGGGAAGTCTATTAGGAAAACGCGGCGATGAAATTCTCCAACAAGCCGGAGGCTTGTCTGAACGGATGAACAACATCGAATCCCATCAAGCGACACTGACGCAACAGCTTCAATCCAATACGAATAAAACTTCAGCCCATTTGACCGAAGTCAATGACAGCCTCACATCGATTTCTCAAAGTCTAGATCAAACAACGCAATCACTTTCACAACGTCTCACACAACAAGAAAAGACGGTTGCCACAGTCAATCAAGCTATACAGCAATTCCGACATCTCAAAGATGAAACGCAAGACCAAATCCAACAAATGCAAACTGCGAGTCAGCTCACCGACCAGCTCCGCCAGAATGTCGAACAGATCAATACACGCCTTCAGGATCTGGAAATTCATCAATCAGGACTCGTTGGAAAACTTGATTCTGACGCGCAAACTTCCACAACCCACCTTCAAGAAGTGAATAAAGGAATCCAATCAGTCGCCCAAGCGCTGGAAAGTGTCAACACGAAATTGAATACACGGATTGTCCGTCTGGAACAACAACTGAATCGTGCAATGACCACGTTTCAAGGCGTTCAGGGTTCTGCTGACGTCGCTCAAACGAATGTCCAGCACCTGAACGATTTAACGGAAACCATGAACCAATTACAGGAAGTTATCAATACGATTGGAACGAAATTGGGAGAACGGGTGGATCAGCACGAGGATCGCCTAGGCCAATTGGCCCAACGTGTCAATCGTTTACAAGGGACAAAACGGAAAAAATGACGGTTGATTTTGTGGAGGATTTTACCCGTAGAGCCATTTTTCCTTTGATCAGGTCTTTTCTGTTCACACTCCGCTTGGTAAAATAAACGGTAATGACCCTCTAAAAATCTATTATATGAAAAATATAACTCACGTGTCTTCTTTTCTCTTTCTCCTGATGATTATCTTGTTAGGGGGAGGGTGCGCAACAGAACCGGACCTGACAGATTTACACAAACAGGTTCAGACGCTTACACTTCAGCAGGAAGCTGCTCAGCAACAAGAACAACAGGCTCGCGATCGCCTCTCGGCCATTGAATCTCAACTCGATGAGCACGACTTCCTGGTTGGCGAACTGATTAAAACCGAAGAAGAAGCGAATTTAGACACTCGACATCTGCTGGAGAAACTCGAACGGACCAGCTCCATGCTTAGAGAGCAAATCGAGCAAACCCGCTCATCCACCCGACGCCGGGATAAGGATTTATCGATACGAGTCAAGGCGATGGAAGAGCGCATCGATAACATTGTTCATCGTCCGCGGTCAGGCGCTTCACAAATTCAAACTCCGTCACCTTCAACGCCTTCACCGAATCACCAGAAAACACGCCCAACTTCTTCGTCCAAGACACAGTCAACCCAGAATGACTCGGGTGTGGAGAATGAAGCCTCCGCATTTCGATCAGCCTACAAGGTCTATCTCAAAGGCAACTATGACCGGGCTTCCTTTGAATTCCAACGGTTTGTGAAACATTACCCCTCGACAACATTAACGCCGCAGGCCTTTTTTTATCTCGGCCAATCCCTCTATGCGCAACAACATTATAATCCCGCTCAACAGGCCCTTCAGCACATCGTGAGCTCCTATCCCAACAATAAATACAGGAGTCAAGCCTTGTACAAACTTGGACACATCATGCTGGAAACCGACCAGCGGTCCAATGCGCAGAAACTCTGGAACCAAGTGATTCAGGACTACCCAGGTTCTCCTGAAGCCAACAATGCCTCGGAACAATTAAAAAAAGCCGGGTTATCTTGAGTTTCGTTCTGTTCCTCTCCTGCTATTCTCCTATACCCGCCATTTTTTATTGAACCAATCCCATGTCTCCCCTTGTGACTGGAAAAATTCAGGTTCTTCCAGATGATGTCTCGTGTCGAATTGCAGCGGGTGAGGTGGTGGAACGGCCTGCCTCTGTCGTCAAAGAACTGATCGACAACAGTCTAGATGCAGCCAGTTCACTCATCACTATTGAAGTCGAAGAAGGCGGCCGGCGCCTCATCCGCGTTACGGATAATGGGGCAGGGATGAATCGTGACGATGCCCAACTGGCCTGCCAACGGTTTGCGACCAGCAAACTGCAAACTGAAAACGATCTCTTCAGTCTCTCTACGTTAGGGTTTCGAGGTGAAGCGCTGCCCAGCATTGCTTCAGTTGCTCGATTCCGTCTAAAAACCCTCCCATCCGAATCACCTGTCGGCACCGACACGTTTTCGGAAGGCGGCACAGCTTGGGGCATACAAGATTATGCTGGAGCTCCAGGCACTCAGGTGGAAATACGGGATCTCTTTTTCAATACACCTGGCCGCCTAAAATTTTTAAAAACCGTCTCCACCGAATTTTCTAAAATCTCCTATACTGTCCAACAAGCCGCAACGGTTAATCCTCAGATTCACTTTCGACTGTTGCACCATAACCATAAGGTCTTGGATTACCCAGCCGTTTCAACGTTTCAAGATCGCTTGTTCCAAATATATGGGGCCACATTCCTCGATCACTTCCTCCCCCTCACTCACCCACCTGGCCCCTTCGAGCTCTCCGGGTTCACGGTCAGCCCCCATCACGCCAAAACTTCTCGCACCCCTCAGGAAATTTTTGTCAACGGGCGCCCTATTAAAAATACCACTATTGCCCATGCGATCTATGAAGGGTACAAGTCATTTTTGCCAAAAGGGAAGCATCCTCAATTTATTATATGCATCCAACTGGAACCTCAATTGCTGGACATCAATGTGCATCCCACAAAGCGGGAAATTCGCTTTTCTCATCCTGAAGTGTTGCATTCAGGAATACTCCGCGCTATCAAGCAGATCTTCTTTTCAGGCTCTTCATTTCCAATCAATTCACAGGAAGCTGTTCATGAAGACTTTTCCACTCCACCTCATATCCCCACGGCCAAACCTACGGCACAGTCCCTAGCCGTGGCTCCGGTGTCGGCTCCACAATTTTCTTCAAAATTGGGAGGCAGCAAAGCCAAGCATTTATCCCTTTTTGCGCAAGAACCCGCATCGATATACAGTGCCAAATCGAAGGAAATTCACGTGATTCCACTTGGCCAGATACATCAGACATACCTGGTGGGGCACATCAATCAAGATCTCTATATTATTGATCAACACACAGCCCATGAGCGCGTCCTCTTTGAACGATTGCTCCAAACATGGAACCAGAAGGACATTCTGCAACAACGCCTGCTTATTCCAGAGCCTATTGAGCTTCTTCCTAACCAGGGAGCGTTAATCGAAGAGTGGTTGCCTGTTTTCTCCCAAACCGGTTTAGATATAGAACGATTCGGGCCCACATCCTATGTCGTTCGGGCCATACCTGCCATTTTAGGCAGCATCACGATTAGCTCATTGGTTCTGGAACTGTTGGAAGAGCTCTCGGAATGGAAATCAACGGATTCCTTAGAAACGTTGATCAGGCCGATTCTTGCCTCCATGGCTTGCCAAAGTGCGGTGCAAGCCGGACGGACCATGACCCTGCCGGAAATTTCGACATTGTTGCATGATTGGGCGCAAGAGAATTATCCAATGACCTGTCCTCATGGAAGACGAGTCGCTATTCGACATTCAGTAGAAGAATTGAATACCCTATTTGACAGGGCTTCTAAATAACAGACTACCACCTGATTGCTGATGAAACAGGCCAAGCTGATTACCACACATAAACCAATTGTCGCGCTTGTCGGTCCCACGGCCATCGGAAAAAGTCGTATCGGGATTGAAGTGGCCAAAATACTCCACACCGAAGTGTTAACGGCCGATTCCTGTCAAGTGTATCGGGGAATGGATATCGGAACGGACAAACCGACGATTCAGGAACGCCAAGAGGTTCCCCATCGATTAATTGATCTCGTGGACCCAGACCACCCGTTTAACGTCGGGGATTTTCGACGTCATGCCCTGCAAGACATCTCTCGATTGCATAACCAGGGTCTTCTCCCACTGGTCGTCGGTGGAACGGGCCTGTATATCCGCGCTCTGCTGCGGGGCCTATGCCCGGGACCACCAGCTAATTGGCCTATTCGCAAGGCGTTAACACAAGAGGCCACGGAACGGGGATGGTTCTTTTTGCATGAAAAATTGCAACAAGTCGACCC
>QIDY01000095.1 GCA_003228495.1 Nitrospirota bacterium | reverse complement strand
AAATAGGGGATAAGCAATTCGCCGTTTCGGGCGGACAACTTGTCTGCCCATTTCACAAACAGCCGACGCCGAGGAGAGAAAAATGAGACTTCTTCTGCAAGGCCGAGAATTTCAGATGCATCAGTTTCATCCCCGTACACAACATCGGACTGAAACATGTCCGAGGCTTCACTTGGCATCGATCCGGCAGATCCATCACGACTCTCTTCATCCTGGTTAAGCAGCCGCAACAAGTCCAAGGCTTGATCACGGAAATAGGGCTCCTCTCCTATGACTAAATACAGAGGGGCCGGCCCCTGTCGTGTGATCTGACCTTGGAGTTCATGAACTTTCATCACATCAAATCCCGGAACGAACGTGGAATCCTGACAGGACTGTCAATAAGGCCGAGCCCTTGTAGGCAAGAGTGCATGGGGAGACTATAAAGACTCAGAAGGCTTGGATTCGACACCCTTCAAGGAATTAGACGGATCGCTTGTCGAATCTTCATTCCTGAACGTGCCATTATCCCGGGCAATCAAAAAACCATCCACCAAATTTACCGCGACTAGAAGACCAGCCTGTTCAATCGCGCGATCTTGCAAGACACGATTAAATTGCAATCCGGTCTCGGCATCTCCGGTTGATGTGGCTCCCACATAAAATTCCGCAGTTCCGGTGCCGGTTTGGGACCAGCGGACTTTCCCCGTTTTACGGTCCTTGACCCTCACAGACACCTTAACCCGAACGCGGCTTTCTTGAGTTTGGGTTTGCGAAAACGCTAAAGAAGGCAACGACACCGAAAGGATGGCTCCATCCATGATATAATCGGCAGAATGATCGTCTTCGATGATTTCCGCGCCTCCTCCCGACTTCAAAGCCCGGCGAAGGTATCCCGTATATTTGAATTCTAAAGCCGGTTCAAACGTGTTGTTTTTCAACGTATGTAACGCCAACCGCACGGGTGGGCCAGTTGTCACGCGACCTCCACCAATCACCGGCCCTGACCCTTCTACGGTGAATTGGTAACCGCATCCGCCTACGCTCAGCATCAGTGCTAGGACGAGGCCGCGCCATATGAGAAGTCTCCGGGAGTGGCCACCTTGCCGCCACATTCGTGAGAGATCAAATAACAAAATTCACCAATTTTTGTTCAACGTAAATAACCTTGCGAGGTGTCTCCCCTTGCAACCATTCCATGAGTTTGGCATCACTTTGAGCAGTCGCGATCACCTGATCTTTCGTGGAGCCTGCCGGCACACGGACTTTACTTCTTAGCTTTCCATTCACCTGAATCGGAATCGTCCATTCCACGCTCGCAACCAGTTCAGGATTAAACACCGGCCAGGATTGTCGTGCAATACTGGAGGAATGTCCCACAGTTTCCCATAATTCTTCGGTAAGATGCGGAGCAAAGGGGGCTAAGAGCAGCAGCAAGCTTTCTATTGCCGATCGCCAACCAGCACGTTCATTCACCGTTAACGCATCTGATGGATAGTCCTTCCACAGTTTGTAGAGCTCGTTCACAAATTCCATAAGGGCCGCAATCGCCGTATTGAATTGAAAATTTCGCTCCAGATCTTCCGTCACTTTTTGAATGGTGTGATGGGTAGCCCGCTGCAACTTCGCCAAGAGCTCTGAGGATTCCGAGCCAGACTTGCTATTCACTTCCCCCATCAGGGGAAGTTGTTCATACACGAGGCGCCAGACGCGATTGAGAAACCGGTAACAGCCTTCAACACCCGTATCGCTCCATTCCAGATCTTTCTCCGGCGGTGCGGCAAATAAGGAAAACAGGCGTGCGGTATCGGCGCCGTATCGATCGCACAGGTCTTCCGGCGAGGCGATATTCTTTTTGGATTTAGACATTTTCTCTGTTCGCCCGATTACAATCGCCTTGCCACATTGGGAGCACAAGCGTTGTCCACCTTCTTTTCTCGTTTCAGACGGTAGCACCCATCGATGGTCCTCACACCAATAGGTTTCCTTGGTTACCATGCCCTGTGTCAGCAAATGCACAAAGGGCTCATCGACCGTCGTCAAACCCAAATCCCGCAACACCTTGGTAAAAAACCGCGCATAGAGCAAATGCAACACGGCATGCTCAATACCGCCGACATATTGATCCACCGCCATCCAATGTTTCGCGGCTTCCGGGTTCACCGGTTGGCCGGTATCTTTCGGAGAACAATAACGGAGAAAATACCAGGAGGAGTCGACGAAGGTATCCATGGTATCGGATTCGCGGCGGGCCGTTCCGCCACAAGTGGGACAGGTCGTTTTGGCAAACGACGGTGATTCTTTGAGCGGTGACCCGCCCTTGCCGGTAAACGGTACATCCTCAGGCAACACGACTGGCAATTGATTTTCAGGGACAGGAACCAGGCCACAGTGCTCGCAGTACAACATGGGAATCGGGGTACCCCAATACCGTTGACGAGAAATTCCCCAATCGCGTAACCGGAAGTTAATGGTGCGCGTACCCCACCCCTGCGCTTCCACATGTTCGCCGATGGCCTGCTTGCCATCCGGCACGAATAGGCCGGAAAAGGTGCCAGAGTTAACCAAGACCCCGGCCTGTTCCTGTTCTTCATAGGCGGAATCCAACGCCTCAGGCGCGAGCGTGCCTTCTGGGTTTTGAATGACAAGCCGGATTGGAATGTCATATTGCGTGGCAAATTCAAAATCCCGCTGGTCATGCGCGGGCACGGCCATAATCGCCCCAGTGCCATATTCATACAGCACAAAATTGGCGACCCAAATCGGGATACGTTCTCGGGTGAACGGATTGATGGCATAGGCACCGGTGAAGATCCCCTCTTTTTCCCGGTCAGCCGCTGTGCGAGTGGCTTTATCCAGACGCGAGACGCGCTGGACAAATTCTCGAACCGGGCCAGCCTCCGTTCGTCCCGCAATCAACTGCTCGACCAAAGGCGACTCAGGGGCTAGACTCATGAACGTCGCGCCATGAATGGTGTCCGGTCGCGTAGTAAAAATACGAATGGCCGTAAGATCATCTGCAGGGTCCGCTACGGGGAAATCGATTTCCACACCCTGGCTCCGGCCAATCCAATGCCGCTGCATAGCTAACACGCGCGCGGGCCAACTGGTCAATCGATCACAACCATCTAACAATTCCTGCGCGTAATGCGTAATCCGGAAAAACCACTGTTCTAATTCTTTTTGAATCACTACCGATTCACATCGCCAGCACACCCCCCCGTCTTTTCCTTCTTGAGCCAACACTTGCTCATTGGCCAATACCGTCTCGCAGGAAGGACACCAATTGACGGCCGAGCGCTTGCGATAAGCCAACCCCCGTTCCACCATCTTGAGGAAAATCCATTGATTCCAGCGGTAATAGTCGGGGTGAGACGTGTTGACCTCACGATCCCAATCGTAGGACAAGCCCATCCGTCGTAATTGCTGTTTCATGTAGGCCACATTGTCTTGCGTCCAGACATTGGGATGAACGCCTTTCTCGATGGCCGCATTTTCGGCAGGCAAGCCAAACGCATCCCATCCCATCGGATGCAACACATGAAACCCGCGCATCGTCTTGTAGCGGGCCACCACATCGCCTATCGCATACACACGCACATGCCCCATATGAATCCGTCCGGACGGATAGGGAAACATCTCCAAACAATAATATTTGGGCGTGGTTGCTGATTCCGTGACCTGAAAAAGCCCCGTCTGTGTCCAATGGGCCTGCCATTTGGCCTCCACTACTTGATGATCGTACGTCTGCGCCATGGTGCTGTTTTATGCAATTGGATGGGGAAGGACACTCTGCTGGTCATCATAAAAGAAAAGAGGGAGAAGAGAACAAACAACACCTCATCCGCACCTTTCCCTCTCCATAACTTACGAGAAAGAATCTAGCATAGAGGGGCCGACCCGACAAGCAAACGCCAGGGGCATGCGCCTAAAAATGATTCTTGAAATTTAGATCAAATCGAGGAAGGAAAAACCTTAGGAAGATCGGCAGCGTAAGACTTTTCGTGGATTCACCGCCAGCGGGGCTGGAGGTCGAGCAGACGATCCTGAAATGGCGCCGACAATTTCTTGATGGTGTTGCTGCTGCTGACGATGGCTCTCAATAATGGGATCAATGATTTCTCCACACATCAAACACCGCCATCCGGGCATCCAAATCTCACCACTCGCGGCCATATCCACAAAGTGATCGACAACCATCGTTCCGTGACAGCGCGGGCATTCCATACCGACTCTCCTCCACAAAAACCCTTGTGGTGTACAAATCGGTTAATTAAGAAAAAAGCTTAAGGGTTCGCGAAACAATAACTTCCCAGAATTTGCGCCCAGATTTGGGCCAGATTGGGCCTATCTGAGGGAGCACAACCGGAGGCGTCGCATGGTCGACGTTGAGGATTGTGCGAGTGAAAATCGGCCCAAGCTGACCTGAAGATGGGATGCGAAAATGGGAAGTTATGGTGTCGCGAACCCTAAGGAGAACATGACATAAGAATGGGGAAAAACATGAAGTATGAAGCGTGAGGAGAAAAAACCTTCGAATCGCTTTACGCCTCACGCTTCACGTCTTTGTTGTTACTGTTCACTCCTCATTTTTCGCTCCTTACTAAAAACGCTTGGCTGCGGAGTTTGCGATGGTAGGTAATGGCAAAGCGGTGCGCTTCGTCTCGAATCAATTGCACAAGGCGCGTGGCGGGGGATTTGAGCGGCAAAACAATTGGAGATTTGTGACCAGGCAGAAAGATCCGTTCGTCTTTTTCACCTTTCGCCTTGGCTAATCCACAAACAGCGATCTGCTTCAGGCCAAGATCGGTAATAGCCTCAATGGCCGCACCTAATTGGCCAAGACCTCCGTCAATGATAATTAAGTCTGGTGAAGGCAACACCTTCTCAGTTTTGGTGGCTAACGTGCCTCCATAGCGGCGTTTCACGACTTCATGCATACTGGCAAAATCGTTGGCACCTTCTACGGTTTTGATTCGAAACCGACGGTAGTGACTTTTCTTCATACGCCCGTTTTCCCACACAACCATCGACGCGACAGATTGTGCACCCATGGTATTCGAAATATCGAAACATTCAATTCTGTGCGGCAACAACGATAAACCCAACACCTGTTGCAACTCCTGGATGGCTTCTCGTAATTCGGTTTGCACACGAAGGTGTTCATTCAACGAGTTGTTTCAAATGATATTTAGCTCCTCGTTCAGGCACCAGCACTCGCACGGCTTCGCCTTTTTTATTCGACAGCCACCGTTGCACTAACTTTTGACCTTCAATATTTACGGGTAACAAGAGTTCCTTGGGAGGCAAGACTGTTTTATTGTAAAACTGTTCAAGAGTGGTTCGAACAAGTTCCTCATCCGTCGCTTCTCCGGCATCGGCCCAGAAAAAATCGCGGCGCCCAATTAGCAACCCTCCGCGGACAAAGAGCAATTGTACATCTGCTGTGCTCCCAGCTCGGGCCAACCCCAACACATCCTGATTCACAGGGCCAATTTGCGCAACGCGTTGTTTTTCTAATGTTCGTTCAATTTTCAGAATGCGATCCCGCAAGCGAGCTGCATCTTCAAATGCTTCTCGCTCAGCCATTACGTGCATGTCATCTCGAAGTGACGCCAGCAATTTCTGATCACGCCCTTCCAAAAACCACCGAACCTGCCGGACGATCCGATGATAGTCCTCTTTGCTTTGATTACCGGTACAGGGTGCCATGCAGCGTTTAATTTCAAATTCCAGACAGGCTCGATCAGCCATGCCATCAATCTCAATTTTGCAGGTGGCCAAGGGAAACACTTTGCGAATGACCTTCAACGTTTCACGCATCGCACCGGTCGGTACATAGGGGCCGAAGTACAGAGCCTTGTCGTTTTTCACGCCCCGCACAATGGAGAGCCGAGGGAAATCGTCCTGAACCGGCAACCGAAGATAGGGATATTGCTTGTCGTCCCGGAGCACGATGTTGAAGCGTGGACGATGCCGCTTGATGAGATTACTTTCTAGAATTAAAGCTTCCAGTTCGGATTTGGTGATAATGGTTTCCAGATCAACAGCATGAGCCACTAAAGCCCGAATTTTCGGGCTCAGATCGGCGCCTTTTTGAAAATAGGATCGAACTCGGTCGGCCAACACCGCCGCCTTGCCAATATAGACGATGTCATCCTTGCGATCTTTAAACAAATATACTCCCGGTTGCTTCGGAAGATGGTTCAATTTCCCTTCAAAGTGATCAGACTGGGTGGAAAGCCTTTTAGAAGATGAAGTAGTTGCGTTCTTCATGCGAGCCCTCACATCGTTCACTAGACGATAACTACGCCTGGGGCCCTTTGAATCAACTCGATTTCATACCCGTCGGGCGCATCGATAAAAATAAACCGGCTGCCAGATGATGCCTGTGTCGGACCATCGGTAATGGGGACCCCTTTGGCTTGCAATTCCTGAATGGTGTTGTCCAGATCAACCACTTCAAAAGCCAAATGAACCAAATCTTCTTGAACCTGGACGGGGCCACTGGTCGGAAAACTGCACAGTTCAATAAGTTCCTCGCTGTTGGGTACGGCCAAAAACGCGAGTTGCGATCCACGGGGTGAGACCTTTTGCTCTACCACTTCTAGTCCTAATATTTCCCGATAAAAAGCGATGGTCTGTTCCATATTACTCACGCGCATTCGAGTGTGCAGTAGTTTTTTGACCCGCATGCAGTCTCCTCCTTTCTAAAAAAACTTTTTTCCTGTATGGTTACCTGTAATATTAAAGGAATAGATGCTCAAATACTGAACATCTGTTCTTCGATCATCCTGCAGTAACACATTTGCCTATCCTCATCCCCCTATTTTGCTATTGTCACCCGTTCATGTCTGGTGATCAACATTGCTAACTTTTGACGCTTCTCGTAAACTTCCTCAACGCCCCCGCCCCATTTCCATACTCAAGGAGGAAACGTGATATCGTTTTTTGCGCGCGTGAGCCTTGCGTGTTTGCTTGTCTGTGTTTTTAGCTTCACTTTTTACCCCGAAACAGTGTTTGGTGAAGGATTTCGAATCTTGGATCAGAGCGCCTCAGCCACCGGCCAGGGTGCCGCCTTTTCCGCTCAAGCCGATGACCCCTCCGCCTTGCATTATAACCCCGCCGGCATGACCCAACTGCAAGGTATCCAATTTTCCACTGGCACGTTGTTAATCGGTGGAAACATTGAGTTGAAAAGCGCAGTTGGCCCAAATGTAGATGGGGATCTGGGTGGAACCATCGCCAATCCTCCACCCTCTACATTTTATCTCACCGCTCACTTACCGGCATTGGGACTGTCCAATCTCCCAAATTGGACCGTGGGTCTAGGCGTAACTTCACCATTTGCTCTTCAGGTGGAATACCCGGACGATAGCCTCATTGCACCCATTAGCACGAAAGCCTCGCTTCCTCTCATTGATATCAAACCAACATTGGCTTACAAGCTGAATGACTATATCTCCATAGGAGGGGGATTGGACATTTATACGTTTGCCAGTTTCCTGGGGGAAGGCCAAGCCGAACTACAGCAAAGCCCTGCGCCCGGTTTTAACCTGGAGGCTAATGGTACCGATACCGCCCTAGGCTTCAATGTCAGCGTTTTGTGGACTCCTTTACGGAATACTGAGGAGAAGCCTCTTTTGAACCTGGGATTTGTATACCGCAACGGTGCAGACCTTGACTTGGATGGCGAGTTTCTGGCCAATGGGGCCCTGGTAGCAGACGCTTCAACCACCATTGAACTCCCTGACGTCTATACCTGGGCCGTTGCCGCTTGGCCGGTCCGGAACGCCCAACGTGAATGGAAGATTGAAGTGGATGTGGAATATGCAGATTGGACCGATTTCAAAAACCTCGACTTGAAACTCTCCAATGGTGCGGTCATTCCTAATCCACGAAACTATGGAGATGCCTGGATTTTCATGGTGGGCACTGAGTTTAAAGCCCTCTCCCCTCCTGCCCTGCCACAATGGGATGTCTCTCTCAGAGCAGGGTATGTTCGCTCCGAAACCCCCGTTCCTAGTCGAGAATTCGATCCCTCAAATCCCGATGCTGACTACAACGCTTTTTCAACAGGTGTGGGCTTTATGTGCCACGCACCCGGGAAATTTTTGGGCATCCTCCCCTGCGATAGTCTTGGGGCCAAGGCCATGGGACTTGATCTCGCCTATCAGATCTTGCTGTATCAAACGCGAGACATCAGCAACAATAGACAACCCCTCTTAAACGGGGAATGGGATACCACTCTGCACGTAGGTGCTTTGTCCTTTCGGGTGAACTTTTAACCTGTTGCCCGGAATTGCTCCTTAGCCCCTCTTCACCTTTTTCACATTTTCCTTTAAAGTCTTCTAACCTCTTCTTGTTTCCAAGGGACTCCCATGCCCTTCTTACCCAAAACCCATCGCATTCTGGAAAGACCTTTTATGGAATTCAGGCCATTTGGAAAGGATCCTCAGGGTACCACCATTCAGAATGTGAGTGGAATCACCGCCAAAGCCAATCTTGAATATCTTGAGGATATCATCACCCGCCAGCAGGGGCATGAGGCGGCTCAGGCCGCGTTAGAACGACTTGTCACCCTGTTAAACGAGCGAATTCCTGACCGGACCTACCATGTCACCGTCCCATTCCTGAAAAATCCCTGGAATAGCTATTCCTATGAATTTGTGA
>QIDY01000085.1 GCA_003228495.1 Nitrospirota bacterium | reverse complement strand
GGTGCTTGGAGAACCTGTATATCAGTTGCTCGCTGGAATAAATTGCCAAAGAAAATGAGCCAAAAAATCATAGGCTGAGCAAGGGTAAAGAGCATACTGAATTTTTCTCGGCTGAGTCGCTTGACCCATCGATTGGTAAGGGCGAGCACTTCTTGTATTTGTTCATTCATAACTGGATTGTTCCCAAGAGATAAATATGCGCTAGAAGGTTAGGTCTCTGCTGGGGCAGGCGGTTCGTCTTTGAGAGAACGTCCGGTATGGGCCACAAAGACGTCGTCCAAACGGGGTCGATGATATTCAATGCCATCCAACCGACATCCCGCGACGGCGTTGGTTGTTTCCATGATGGCAGGCAGGGCTTTTTCCGGACCGTCCACACGAATGTCCAGCCCACTTTCCCTGGGACGAATAGCTCGTACGAAGGGTAAGCCATGAAGGGCCGTGGTTAGTTGTTCCAGTGCTTCGGAAGTCGCATCGCTGAGGGTCAGCCAAACCCCGTCTCCCCCCAGACTGGCTTTTAGGTCTTTGGGGGACCCCGTTGCACGGACTTCTCCACGATCAATGATCGCAATCCGATCACATAGTTGATCGGCTTCGTCTAAATAATTCGTGGTCATGACAATGGTGATGCCCTGCTGCTTTAATTGTCGAATATGCTCCCAAATATTCAGCCGGCTTTGGACATCTAACCCCAGTGTTGGTTCATCAAGAAAGAGAATTTTCGGATGCGGGAGCAACCCGCAGGCAATATCCAGTTTCCGCTTCATGCCCCCTGAGTAGCCTTTTGCCACTCGATCTGCATCTTCTTCCAGGCCCACAAGCTTTAAGAGAGAGTCGATGCGGGTCAGCGCCTCTTGCTTGGGTAAATGGTAGAGTTCGGCAAAGAGCAGAAGGTGTTCTCGTCCTGTCAGAAATCGATCAATGGCGCGTTCCTGTGCCACATAGCCTATGAGTCGGCGGACGGTATCAGCTTCTTTGACAACATCGTGTCCGAGGATGGTCGCGGTGCCTGTTGTTGGGCGAAGTGTGGTAATCAGGATTCGAAGAGTCGTACTTTTCCCCGCTCCATTTGGCCCTAAAAGCCCGAAGATTTCTCCATGCTGTACGGACAACGAAAGATTTTTGACCGCCTCGACAGAATCATAGACTTTGCCGAGATTGGAGACTTCAATGGCAGCAGGAATAGACATATGAATTAGCCCTGTGTTGTTCGGAGATCAGCAAGTTTGAAACGGATTAAATCGATCAGCCGACGCGCTTGTTGAGGGAGGTTCTCCGACTCCAGCAAGAATTGTTTTTCTATGGGTGACAAATCAAGGCCGGCTGAAAGATTATGCACAAGGATCGAATCCGTGAGTGTGCTGGAACTAAGGATTTCGCAGAGTTGGTTGGCTTTCTTGGACATGAGATAATCCTGGGCGGTTTCTTCAAGGTGGCGCCGTATCTCAAAAGTTAATGACATGGGACCTTGGGGCTCATGTGGAGTTATGCGGGCTTGTCGATAGTGAGTCATGACTGTCTGTTCTTGATAGGTACATCGATGTAAGCCCTGCAACACAATATTATACCGTCCATCTGATAGCTTGTGGGAGCTAATAATCCGGCCAACGGACCCGATGGAATAAATTGGCGGTGCATCTTCGTACTGGTCTTCCCATCCATCTTTGAGGAGCGCCATGCCAATGCATTGTCCTTGCGTTGAGGCTTCTTGAACCATTTCTCTGTATCGTGGTTCAAAGATATGAAGTGGTAAATAGGTTTGCGGGAAAAATACAACCGTCGGCAGCGGAAAGATCGGAACGATGTCCGGGAGTGGGAAAGCCTCGGGGTCGGCTGAAGAAAAATGCAGCGACATGCGGTACGATAGCCGAGGATTTTCTTGAAAGTCAACGTGGCGACATCATAGCAGAGGGATTGACAAAATGAGAAAATGCTTGTGGGACAAGGGATTTGTACGCTCTAGGGCATCGTGGTATAAACGACCGCATGATGATAGCAATCTTTGTCTTGATGGTGTGTTTCATCAGTCCAGACATCTTTGCGTCGGACTCTCCTCCTTCCACACCACAGTTTTCCCAGGCGAAGCCCGGGTATACCTATGTCTTCCCTCGCGATCACGGAAGCCATGACACCTTTCAGACGGAATGGTGGTATTTCACCGGACATTTGGTGGGGTCTGATGGACGACGTTTTGGATATGAGTTAACCTTTTTCCGGCGAGGAATTGATTCGCCTCATGTCTGGAAGAATCCTTCTGAATGGGCCATGAGACATCTATATTTGGCACATTTGGCGTTGACGGATGAAAACGCCGACCAATTTCTGTTTGCTGAAAAAAGAAGCCGGGCTGGAATCAGCAAAGCCGGGGCGCGGGCCGACGTCTTAGATGTCTGGACCGATCAGTGGAGTGTAAGAGCGGTGAACCCTGACCATCGACAATTTCATCTCCAGGCAAAGACCGAGGAATTTTCCATTAATCTTGTCGTTGAATCACGAAAGCCTCCCGTGATACATGGGGTTGACGGGGTGAGTTACAAGGGGCCGCAACCCGATCAGACTTCGCATTATTATTCCTTGACACGCCTTGAAACCATTGGGTCGGTCGAAGTAGATGGTATATCGATAACCGTTGACGGGGTGAGTTGGATGGATCATGAATTTGGTTCTGGAGATCTGGCAGACAATTTAGTGGGTTGGGATTGGTTCAGCCTTCAACTCGACAATGCCCATGAAATCATGGCGTATGGTCTGCGCCGGAACGATGGGACCTTTGATCCTGCGTCCAGCGGAACGTTCGTGTTGCCGAATGGATCTTCAAAGGCCCTGGCTTTCCAAGATCTGCAGATTTCCGTCAACCGCCATTGGACCAGCCCTGTGAGCGGGGCACGCTATCCCCATCATTGGACCTTTTCAATTCCGGATGAAGGCATTGAGTTAACGCTGTCCCCGCGCATGTCTAACCAAGAACTTGTCACGACACGAAGTACAAGTGTGACCTATTGGGAAGGAGCGGTCGATGTCACGGGACAATGGAAGGGCCAAGGTATTCATGGACAAGGCTATGTAGAATTGACCGGTTATGCCGAACCCTATGTCGCGAGGCATCAGAAGTAAGTAAGGAGTGAAAAGGAAATAGTGAGAAGCAAGAGAGAAGAAAAACCTATCGCGCAATCTCGCCATTTTTCCTTGGTCCCCACTCCTTACTCCTCACTCCTTACTTTTTACTGTGCACTTCCAGCTTTTATCTTTTGGATTATTGTCATGCTGTTAGCTTTTCCTGCTTGCGGGCAGCATAGTGATACTATTGTGTCCATCGCGCTGCATCCCACAAAGCCCAAAATCATGTATGTGGCCACGGATGAGGCCGTCTATAAATCCAGCGATACTGGAGCCACGTGGACGCGGTTTGCCGGGAAATTGACCCGGACACGAGTCATCAGCTTGGCCATTGATCCCAAATTGCCGGCTACGGTGTTTGCCGGAACGATGGGCGATGGAACGTACAAAAGTCCGGATGGAGGGAGAACCTGGCATCAATTCAATGCCGGCATTCAGAAGGGTACGATCTCGTCTATTGTCAATCAGGTCGTCTTTAATCCCCGTGGGACGGAAATGTTATATGCCGCTACGACTGTTGGGGTCTTTCGAAGTATAGATGGTGGCCGAAATTGGACGGAACGTATGGACGGGATGAACGAAGTGAATTTTGTCGTGTCTTTGGCGATAGACCCCCAACGCCCTAATGTGTTGTATGCAGGAACGACCGGTGGGGTCTATCGTTCAATCAATGCCACACAGAGTTGGGAAAAGAAATCTCTTGGCATGATCGCCTCCGATGCCAAAATGGCGTCCATGGCCTTGGGAATCAATGGATTGGCCATCGATCCTACCAATAGTGATGTGGTGTATGCCGGGACTACGAAGGGTTTATATAAATCCACTGATCAAGGGGAACATTGGGCCAGAATTGAGGGAAGTATTCGAAACTCTTATGTCAGTGCCATTCAACTGGATCCTACTCAACCGGCAACACTGTATTTGGCTACGAGTGATCGAGTACAAAAAAGTGAAGACTCAGGAGTCACATGGCAACCCAAGATCAACGGATTAGAAGCCACCAGTATCCGCAGTCTGCAGATCAGTCCCAGCGATCCTAGTGTGCTCTATGTCGGCACCAATGGGGGAGGCCTCTATCGGAGTGCTGACGCCGGCGAATCCTGGAAGCGCTTACCCCTCACAATCGCTACTTCTCCTTCTTAACGTTTTTGTGAAACCTTTCTGCCTACGACGGAATTGTCATTACAAAACATTTCACACCTGTAGGCAAAACTCCAGGAAGATTCTGGAATAGGTTTAAATAATCTGACAAGCATGGGCCTATTCCATACAATGCAGCGCTTTATTTTCTGAAGAGGAGAAACAGGAGGGATTAGGGGGTGATGGCCTCGTTGACTTTCACAATGAGTTCGCGGAAATTACAGGGTTTGTCAATGATGGCGTACGCCCCTAAATGGATGGCTTTGAGTTTTTCTTTCTCATCAATGACCCCGCTCAGCATGATCACACGAGGAGTGTTTCCATTAAGATTGCTCTGTACATGTTCGAGCAGACTGAGTCCATTCATAATGGGCATTTGGTAATCCACAATGATCACATCGGTATGGTGTTCTTTCAACCATTCCAGAGCCGACGCTCCGTTTTCAGATTCTGCACATTCAATCCCTGATGATTCCAGCACACCTCGAACCGTTTGACGTACAGCTGGTTCGTCATCGACGATCAGAACGTGGCGTTTTAGCTGAGAATGATTATGGGTCATTTACAATGATCCCTTGGAAATGCCAATGGAAGAAAAATTTCCTGCGCGCGAATGGCCATTTTCACGTATCCCGATGTGCTTGATGTGGTTCTTATTGTACATACGTAATAGGCCTTGGGGAATACCCTCACCATATATTTTGTAGGATCGGTACTTTGACTATACAATGCTTAAAAATTATGCAAAGTGATGATTCGTCTATGAATGAACCAAACTTGAAAATAAAAGGTGGGTTATGCACAACATTATGCACAGAATTGGTGGATTGGGTGATTTATTCGTAACTTATTGAAAAATATGAATTATCAATTAGATACTAGGAACTGTTCCAAAGAAAAAATATCCCATTCATTAACAGGTCTACACATCCCCAAACGGTTTAAGTAAAAGGCGTAGGCACAAGTTGAGCCCTTTACAATTTAGGGATTGGTTTTTTTAGCTGAGATCGGACGGATTCATACAATGGA
>QIDY01000084.1 GCA_003228495.1 Nitrospirota bacterium | reverse complement strand
GAGTCATCAATGGCATTGAGCGATTCCTCGACGCCTTGCAACGCATATTCCGACAATTCGACCACGTCGGCGGCATAGCCTTCTTTCAGTAAATCAGCAATGGAATTAATGACCTCTTGAATACCTTGGGAGAAGGCATAGGCTGAATAATAATCCACAAAGCCACCGCCATCGACTGCACGATCAATGGCTCGGCGAAATGTGGCCACGTTCAATCCTTGACTGCCTTTTTTTGCTGTTTTCATAAAGAGCCGCTCTCGCAACCGTTCATCTTCCTCCGCCCGTTCCATTAAAAGGTCAATCAGCACAGCTTTGTCTTCCCGATCCAAATAGGCCCGCACATCATTCATGGTTACTGCCTTTTTCGGTGTGCGGGAAGAAGAAGGTGCCTTGCCGGTCTTCTTTGACAAATAGGCAAGCCCAACGGCTACGCAATGCTTGCAGAACAAGTCGTCTGTTCCGACAGGGCAGGTACAGGAAGAGGCAACCTCTTCGTCTTCAAACCACAGCTTTACGCGATAGGATCGGGTGCCGTGTACTGTTGCCTTGACTACTCCTTGTGATTCGGTGATCTTTTCAACCTGGCCATGGGCGAAATACTCTTCCCCTCGTTCATAGAAACGAGCCCCGGCCATCCGACGAAGAGTTTGGTGAGTGAGGAATGATCGAAGCCGTTCCATAATGTTCACCCCGCAGGATACCAATCAAGATCTTTGCGTCCGCCAGGTCAAGAAAGCTGACGAGACCGCTTACTTTCCTGAATGTTCGATTCGATAGTCAACCAGAGAAATAGGAGAAGATGTATTTTTGGGGCTTCCGGATCTTGTATGGGTACACGAGGGTTGACCAAGTGTTCGAAAGTTCTCCTCCTTCCTTGAAGACGTTCCACCGGAACGTCTCTACAAAAGAAGGTGATGTGTTGCACTTGAGTGCCGATTATGCTGTCTCATCAAGTAGGGACGTCCAGGTGGGACGTCTAGGGCTTGTGACGTGGAATCGTCAAGAAGGTGCAGTTGAACCGGACATGATAGACACGTTTCATCGCAAGTGAATGCAAGAGGGGTTATTTCTTGCTTCCAGAAAGTGTGCGCTTAAACCTATCGAGCTGGGTTTTGAGCGGGCGTTCTCCTCGGTATTCATAGATGTAGCGAGTTTCAAAAAGTGCACTTGGACTCAGGTCACGAAGATGGTCCGGGTTCCAGGTAATATCCAACTGGTCAAGCACCGTGATGGGGTTTGGAACACCGTTCACACCCAGCCACTGATTGGTATATGAACGAGAAAAGGTGAGAATTTCGTTGTCAAAAATTTCTGCATTAATCTTGCCTGTGATGCCGTGCTTTTTGAATTCTGCAATTAATCGTTGGAAGATAAGAGTTGCCATCAGTTCTTCACGGAGCCCAAAGAACACAGAAATTCCGGCACGCCGTTGATCATTGAGTATTTGAATGAAGTCTACGATTTGTGACTTATCTTTTATCTGTGATTGATCGAGGATAAACACTCTACGGATCTTGACCTTGCGTTGAATGGCTGCTTGGTTGGCTAATAAAAAATTGGGGAAGAGGGATCCCTCTCGTTTCCATACTTCCCACCTTTCCATAATGGAATCGACGGACTTCTCCGTCGTGTTTAGGAGTTGGGCCGCTTCGTTATAGGCGATGGTTCCTTCATAGGAAAGCATTTGCGATTCGAGTAGTCGGAGTTCCTGGCCAATGGCTTCAACTTTTTGAGGAATGTATCGTGGTCGTTCCGGAACATGAAGCATTACATCCACGGCCGAAAGGGCCATGGCCCAATGGTTCTTTTCTTCAGGAGCGGCCCGGTCCTTCTGAGCCACGATTAAGAGTTCGACGGGATTTTTTTTAAGAAGGTTAGCAATCCGAATGCAAATGGTGGCATTCGGAACTTTTTTCCCGCGGCGAAACCAATGGGCTTCCGGTTGGCTGACTTTCAACTTTTTCGCTAATGCGTAATCGTTTGTGATTCCATATTGTTTCTTTATTTGCTCGATAAATTTGGGAATTTCCATTTCTCACTCCAATTTCGGCAATATCTTCTCATCATGATCCTTGTTTTCAAAAGATTCTTTCTGCTGACGAGTCTGCTCTTTTTCCTTCGGGATATAATCCTTGAGGGCACGCTGAATAATGCCCCGGTTAAGGAACGGGTAATCACCATGAAATGCGTGACTACCCACCATTGCCGTCCTGTTATCATTATTGTGAATGATCTCCGGGATTATTCGATCAATTCGTTTTTTTGCTGTGTGGAACACTTCATCGGCAAGATCCCATACCCTCTCCTCTTCCTCTACCCGAAAGAGCGATTCGGCATACAATGTTGTGGCGGCAATAATCAGAAGATCCTCACCGACCGCTTCAATCCTATTCTGTCTACCTTGTTCGTCTCGTAATCCTTCTCGATGAAGGGCCAAAATGTAGAGGATGGCCCTAGCCAGTCTGCGACTGGCTCGTTCGACATACATCAGGTGCTTGTGGACCTTGGGGTGTTGTATTTCATTGCGAGAGGGGAGCAGCTTCCGTTTCCACAAATCAACGTATCGAGGAAGGTACTGAGATGCTACATTCAATCCTTGCCATACTCGACGGATGCCGCAACCTGTTTCTTCAAGATATTGCTTCGCTCTCTCCAAATGTGGATTGAGGGCCTCTCGAGCCACAAAGGGACGTAAAATATCAGTGGCGCCTTCCCCGATCCGGTACATTTCGACATCCCGGACAAGTTGTTCGATTGCAAAAACCGGCTCACCCCGGACACGTTTTGAGTCGGCCGTTTCATATCCCATCCCACCAAAAATGGTTTGGGCATCCTTGAGAAATTGGATCGTTTTTTCCGAACAACCGATTTTGGCAATGGCGGCTTCGATTCGAATGTCATAGGCATGGTGATCAGCCATCTTCCATACCATTGAAGAAAGGGCTTCCATCGCAAAGAGGTTGGCGGCCATGTGTCCGGTCCGCACTTGTTGGGTATGCCGTTCGCTCAGAGGCTTTTGAAAGGTGACACGAGAATTGGCCCGATCCAGAGTCGGTTGCCATGCCTGTTTGGCCATCCCCAAACAAATGGCCGGAATACTGATCGCTCGTCCGACGTTAAGGATCGTTAACGCATACTTGAGTCCTTTTCCAATCTCACCAATGACGTTCTCGACGGGGATATGTACGTCGGTGAATGTCATATGGGCATTCTCAATCCCCCGGCATCCTGCGAATTGGCATCGTTGCTGAATCACCACACCGGGGCTGTTCATTTCCAGGATGAAGGCCGTGTGAGCCCACAGGGTCGCCTCCTTTTCGTCTGAGACAGGTATCCAAGCCTGTTGGCTAGTTTGAGAGCCTTTTTTTACTGGAACGCGAGCAATGAGGGTGACGACACTGGCAATGGAGCCATTTGTACACCAAAGTTTTTCACCATTCACAAGAAAATGCGTACCTGTCGAGTGTAAGACGGCTTTGGTTTGAATATTGGCGGCATCAGAACCCGTGTTTGGTTCGGTGAGGGCAAATGCCGAGATTTCGTCTCGTGCGACGCGCGGGAGGAAGGTCCTTTTTTGATCCTCGGTTCCAAACAACAGGATCGGCATCGCAATCCCAATGGATTGTGGAACGGCAACCGTAAGCGCCAGTATATTGCTCCAGCTGGCCATGAGAGTCAGTACGCGCCCGTAATTGGTAAAGGAAAACTCCAGCCCCCCGTAGGCTTTGGGGATTTTCATGCCGAATGCCCCAAGGTTAAATAAGCCCTTCAGCACACTTTCGGGGATTTTTTCTGTTCGTTCAATTTCTTCGGGGTCAACATGATTTTTCAGAAACGTTTCTATTGTCTGACAATAGGCCTCACCAGTTTCTTGGTCTTCAGGTATTTCGTCCGATGGAAAAAGTAAGTCAAAATTCGGGTTCCCCATGAAAAGGTCAGCCATAAAACTCTTCCCGGTCATCTGTTCGCGTGCTTGTTCTATCTGCTCCATTCCTTTAAAGATGGGTGACATTTTTGGACCTCCCGACTCTCAAACTTGATTGGACGCCCAATAAAAGGCTGTCCAAAAGTTTTTCAACTGTCCATCGTTGTTGGGTGAAGCACTTCATCAAAATTGCCCTTCATCGGTGACCAAAAAGCCCTCTCTTGTTCAAGCCACTAAGGCTTCTGAAAATCCACTCCCCTCCCACTTCTATCTTCCTTACGATCATTTGTTCCCGGAAATTTTCTATTGCTACTTTTTAAGATATTATATTATTATTAAACAATAAAATAAAGTTATTATTTTCAAAGGCGGGCTCGAATGAAATTAAGACAAGGTGTATCCCTAGAACAAGAGATTCTGGGAATCCACAATTAGCCCAATGTTTGGAGAGTGATTTTAAGCTCACCGAAAGAAAGAGTGAAATACGGACAATCCCCTGATTGGAATGAAAGAACCAGCATGGAATAGTTATTTTTCGAAAAAGAAAAATCCCGACTCTCTTCAACACTCGGATGTTCTCAATAAGGGAAGGTAATTTGTATGGCCACCCCAGCCTCAAACTTGGTCTCAAAAGAAGTTGAAGACTGTGTTGCAATCGTCACGATAAACCATCCTCCTGCCAATACCCTGAACGACGCCCTGCTTGCCCAACTCGAATCAACGTTACATGCCCTAGAAATTAACGATGGGGTCAAGGTCATAGTAATCACGGGTGCTGGGCGCTTCTTCATTGCTGGGGCTGATATTCATATGCTGAAGGGCATTTCTTCCTCCCAACACAGCATGGAATTAGCCCTAACCGGCCAGAGAATTTTCAATGCCATTGAGGCTTTTTCAAAGCCCGTTATTGCCGCAATCAACGGAGCCTGCCTTGGTGGAGGATTAGAATTGGCCTTGTGTTGTCACATGCGGCTGGCTGTTGAAGAAGCTCGACTCGGTCTACCGGAAATCAACCTTGGGATTATTCCCGGTTTTGGTGGAACTCAACGACTCTCTCGGATCATCGGATTGTCAAAAGCTACGGAATTGATACTCACAGGCGAGACCATTTCGGCACTGGAAGCCAAGAGTCTTGGACTCGTTTCCCGGGTGACTGCCCAAGATGATTTATTCCCTCAAGCGATTGGGCTTGCTCAGCGCATTGCTTCAAAAGGCCAATTAGCGATCCAGGCCGCTTTACTGGCCATTCATCAGGGCAAAGAACGTAGCTTTCAGGAGGGGTTGCTCTTAGAAGCAAAATTATTTGGTGAGCTCTGGGTGGGAATCAGAAGATACACGGGAAGGGTTAACGGCTTTTGTAGAGAAGCGGCAGCCACACTTTCGTGATTGTTGATGTTCGGGAACTTCAAGGAAAAGGCTAGGAACGTGCTTCCTAGGGGTGGTTTTTGAGGCCTCCCCGTTGAAAGGTGTGGAGACGGGGACTTGAGGTTCCGTTTTTCATCTAAATGCCTGGAACAGGATATAGAAGACATAAGGATGTGGGTTATGGATATTCACTTCGATTTCAATTGCCAAAAAGGCAAGCACCTTCTGACAGTCATCAGCGTTGCCGTTGCGCTACTATTGAACCTCATTCCGCTTGAGGAGAATACTAACCTCGCA
>QIDY01000160.1 GCA_003228495.1 Nitrospirota bacterium | reverse complement strand
TGAATAGCTTCAGGTTCAAAAAATTTCGGGTGATCTCGAAATCCCCCATTCACCGTATCAAACTCCCTTTTCATCATTTCAACGCTCTGCCCTGCCATAGCAGAACGAAGCACCGTATCTGAGGATTGATTCGCGTGGACACGTTCCCTCACTCGATTCCACAATTGAGCCGCTTGCTTGCGTAAATCTTCTTTTTCTGATTCATACAACACCTTGGCCTCTTGGAGCAGCTCGACCATCATCCCTGATTCAAGGGAATTGGCTTGAAAGAGAATTTCTCCGGTCGGCAACAGAAGACTGGTGGTCGGCCACCCGCCTGTTCGATACCGTGCTTCAAGATCGGGGCGTTGATCGGTGTCCACCCGAATCGGAATAAAGTGGGCCTGGAGTAATGCAAGAACCTTCGGATCGGCATAAGTCGTTTCATCCATCACATGGCAGGCATGACACCAAACAGCCGTGAGATCCAGAAGGATGAGTTTATCTTCAGTTTGAGCTCGGTTGAAGGCCTCTCGCCCCCATTCATACCATTGAATGCCAGATTGATGATCCGGTTCAGCCTGGTGAGATAACGCGGTTTGTTCCCCATTAGCTACAAGGGAAAATGTCAAACAGAATATAATGGCGATTTTCATCACAACGTGGACAACCTGCAAAGGAAAGGGAGGAGTTCAACAGAAAACAATCCGTAAGGGGTCAGGAGTGAGGTGTAAGGAGTGAAATAACAAAAATGAAAACCTTCCGCATGTTCTTCACTCACCATTCTTACTTTTTACTACTCACTTTTCACCATTCCCTTTAGGTGCCAATTTTAGTATCAAGGACTTTCACAATCGCTGCCGCCGCCGTCACCCTCACAGCATCATCTGCATCTCGAAGGGTGCGCTTCAAGACAGGGAGCAAATGGTGCTCTCCCATTCGACCCAAGGACCGAACGGCCACAATCCGTGGGCGCGGAATGGGGTCATTCAACATGAGCTTCAGCGTGGCGATGACTTTTCCACCCTTCCCATTGCCCAAAGCTTTAACTGCAATGGATCGAAGAGCAGGATTTTGGTCTTGAAGCAACTTATGAAGCGTCCCCTCCACCACTGAAAACGGTGCCCCCACACGCAACAACGACGCACTGGCCGCAGCTTGAACCCCGGGATCAGTATCCAGCAAAGCCTTTGTCAACGGTGATAAGACCTGGTGGGATTCATAGTACCCCATGCTAAAGGCGGCTTTATTTCGTACACCAGGGACAGGATCGAACAGCGCAGCTTTAAGCGTGGGCAAACTTTCTGGAGCTTGTATTTTCCCCAACGACCCAATAGCTCCGGCCCGTATAGAGGGCTGGGAATCCCGCGCCGTTTTCTCTAACAAGGGAAGAGCGCGACGATCCTTTAATTCTCCAAAGGCTCGGATAGCTCCTCCTCGTTCATAGCCTTCCTGGCTTTGCGCCCCCTGCTCCAATCGTGACCACATTTTCTTCTGTCCCAATTCATAAAGAACCTGAGCAGCCACAATTTGCACTAAGGCTTGTTCGTCTTCAAGCGATTCTTCGATCAAGGGAACCACCTTTCGATCCCCGGATTTTCCAATGCTTTTTACCGCCGTAGCACGAACTAACCCTGCCGAATCTTTCAATGCCTGCCGTAATCGCTCGGAACGTTGTCCTGCCTTGAGTTTACCCAACGCTTGGGCAACCAAAGCACGGATCATCCCTGACCCATCGGTCAAACCCTCTTCCAAAAACCCAACCATCTCCTCGGAGTCAATTTCTTTGAGAGCCGTATAGACTGCCCCTCGTACTTGTACCCGCATATCTGCCCGCTTGGACAAGATGATCGCGATGGCTGTCTGTCGTAAGAGATTTTCATCTTCACGTTTCATGGATTGAACAAATTTCTCATAGGAATCCATCGCCTCCGGTGAATTCCCCATTCTGGCCAAGGCCAGAATATGAAGCCGATGAATGTGAGCCGAGGCTTTCGCTTCTTGAAGAACAGGCTCTACAAGCTCTATCACTTTTGGAAAATCACCTTTACTAAAAGCCGCGTTCGCTTGCTCAAGGATTGTATCTTTGGATACATCCCCCCAGACCGGGTATGGGGACAGCCCACTCGCGGCCAACACAAAGACACAAATAATCTGCTGCAAAAAAATCTTATGACGATACATTGTTTGTTTTACCCATTTAACCTTTAGGGATCTGAGCTTCCTGAGCTTCAATCATCCTATATCCCAAAGGCGTTTCAAAATAATAATCTGGCTGAGAGGATACAACCACATGTCCATATTCCACAAACCAATCTCGGTCTTGGCTTAAGAGTTTCAAAAGAATATTACGATCAGGATCTACCCATTCGAAAAATCGCTCAGTTTGGCCGAATCGATCTTCCACCACGACTTCATAGAGCATGGCTGAACGATCACCCACCACGGAATCGCCAATCAAGGTCCGACTGGTTTCTCCCTCCAATCTCACGGAAAATGGTAACAAATAATCGGATGTTAACGGAACGCTCACGACCGTCCGACGTTCTGATAAAATATACCAGACTTTTTGCTCATCTAGTCGAACAATGGTCACCCCTGCATAGCCTAACTCTGTTCGAATTCCCCCTAAATGTTCAATGCGATATCGGTCGGATTTGACAAATAATTGGGCCTTGGCCTTTCGTCCTCCAGTTTTCCATAATAATTTCGCTGAGAACTCTAAAGGGCTCGTACCCCATTTGCTTTCAGATTGCGCGAGAGCCTCATTCGCGGTGGGAAACCCCAGGCCGCAAGTCAAAACACAGGCTAGAAGACACCAATGGCTTGGCTTGTGCGACGGGAGATTACAGAGAAATACTGTTAGGGCCTGTCCATTAATAATTTTGACGAAATCGCGCCAAGATTTGGGCTGGATTTGGACGAATCGATTGAGAACAAGCCGAGGCATAGCATGACTATGGTGAGGTTTTTTCGATTGAGAGCCGTTCAAAGATGGTCCAAAGATTGGATGCGAGATGGCAAAGTTATTGATGGACAGGCCCTTAGCCATTTCATGGACTTTGACGTTCGACCAGAGGCTCGATCTGGATTGGGCGTC
Organism: Nitrospirota bacterium; assembly: GCA_003228495.1. Classification (GTDB taxonomy): domain Bacteria; phylum Nitrospirota; class Nitrospiria; order Nitrospirales; family UBA8639; genus Nitrospira_E. Next base: position 2,291 of record QIDY01000160.1, on the reverse strand, counting down.
CCAGGACAGCTGAAGTAAACCGGGGCGGCTTTAGGCGGGTATGGGCCGTCCACCGTCCAACTGGAGAAGGCAAAGCAAAATCCACGCGAGTGGTTTTTGACGGCTCTACTGTTACCATTTGAACCTGTTCCTGTTTCACACTGGGATGCCAGGCGCGCAGGCGATAGTTTCCTGGAGGAATACCGGTAATTTCATAGCTCCCTGTTTCACTCGTAAAAATAAAATAGGGATTATCAACGGCAATGGCCCAACTTTCCATATAGGCATGAAATCCGCATTGCATGACAAACGTTGTTCGGCCTTTGCTCATGTGAAACTGCCGGACCATGGACTTTCCCGGCACATGCTCATGCGTAGCGTGCATGTTTCCCCGCTGATGCTTGGAATTAAAGGGAAGTGGAGAATTAAACAAGACCCGCGTACCATGGGTGATTGAAGTTTCATACGCCTGAATATCGTGCATGACGGGATCCATGTTCACGACTTCAATGCCATGTTCGCTGCGAACGACGGTGGTAAACGGAAGAAACTGACAATCCCTGGCTTCCACCTTGGGAATGGAAAGAGCAAAAGGTTTTCCTGCAGTAACTCCTTCCACAACCATGACCACACCTTGCATTTGGTTGCGGTCATTCACCACAAAGTCCTTCAGCAATCGCCACCCTTTTCCATCGGAAATACGGCCACAGTATTCAGGATCAGGAAAGGTAATTAAATTATAGGCTTTGGGGGGCGGAGCAGCCCCCTTGAGGATCACTGTCCCCTTGATCGTCCCCCCAATTTCCACATCAACAACGTCATAGGCTAAAGCTAAAGGACTCCCAACAGGCAAAAGCCACACGACGACTATAATCAACACCCGAACACACATAAGATTTACGGAATCTGACGACGAAGGGAAGGAATAATCACTTCACCTTCTTCAAGTAATTCCATCCCGAAACGAGGATTCTCAAGCATTTCATGGGCACTACGCCGCCCTTTTGAGGATTTATATTGAAAATCCACATTTGCCGTTTTTCCTGCTTCAATTTTCACTCGTTTCTCCAGGTACTTTTTCATCCCGGCATGCCAAACCACCACTTCATACTCTCCGGGAGGAATATCTGAAATTTCAAAAGCCCCATCGTCCTTGGTAATGGAATAATAGGGATTATCCAGCACAACTCCCCATGAAAACATATAGGGATGAAATCCACATTGCATGACGAAAATATTCCGGTTTTTTCGTAGATGAATTTTCTCCACCATCGGCTTGCCCGGCATATGGGTATGGGCATTTTCTCCGAATAGCTGGACAACCTTATGGAAGGGATTCATCGGCAAGGGACGATTAAATAGGATTCTCGCACCTCGTTTGCGAGCTGTTTCATATCCTTGAATATCATGTTCGATCGGATCCATATTAATCACCGTCACCTCATCCCGATCCTTAATGACATTCACAAAAGGCAAAAAATCACAGTCAATGGCTTCAATCTCAACCTTTTTAAGGTTAAAGGCTTTTCCTCTTTTAACATCCTTCAACATCACCACGACATCCTTTAACGATCCATCGGGTCCAATGAGAAAATCCTCGACAATTCGCCACCCCGTTCCTGTGGAAATTCGCCCACAATAGACCGCATCTGGAATCGTGACCAAATTCATGGCCATGGGACGAGGTTTCCCGCCAACTAGGGTCACCCTTCCCTTCAGCGTCCCTCCATTTTCCACCGAAATTTCTGTGTAAGACCACGCGGGAGTACCAATGGTCAACCCACCAAACACAACAAACAGAACCCAAACAAACATTTCTCCACCCTCCTAAGAATGGCTAATCTTTCAATCAAAATTCATAAAATATCCTAGAAACGAATGAGATAATATTACAAGATAACATATTTCATTCCCTGTTAAAAAAAAAGCGGGGAAGCCGAAGCTCGGCCTCCCCGCATAGACACTTCCAGACTCTGACAAATTTGCCGAACGTTATTTAAACGCCACAGGCGCAATTTGCCCTTTGTCCGAATCGGGTACCTTGGCTTCTTTCACGCCGGGAGCCCCACCGCGCAACGGCAATATCCGTTGATCATTGGCGGGTAACACCCGGAAATACCCCCATTGCCCGGACTGGGAATAGGGAAGCCGTTGATTGCTATACACATAATCAGCGGCCATTTTATACGGACCGCCGGCAGACGGAATAAAGGCATCAATCCCTTCAGAACCGGCAAACTCTACGACACTAATTTCATCAGCCCCTTCCATGAATGGCTCGATGGGCCACTCATGTTTCTCAACACTGAACA